>NZ_JBSVXS010000029.1:0-59580 GCF_054070155.1 Pseudomonas sp. SDT291_1_S447 | reverse complement strand
ACATTGATGCCAGCTGATACACCGCGATCGCGAGCAGGCTCACTCCTACAAGGGAACTGCGTGAATTCGGATTAGATAAACAGTTCTGAGGCCAGGCTTGCTGCTGATAATTCTTCGGTGAAGGTCAGCAACAGCGGCGCCAGCTCATGCAACCGCGCCCCCGGCATTCGCGCACTGGGCCCGGCGATACTGAGCACGCCGATCACCCGCCCATCCGTTGGATGCTTCACCACCGCCGCAATCGCCGAAGTGCCGACTGCCGAACTCTCCTCAACGCAGGCATAACCCTGCTCACGAGCCAGACGCAGGCGCTCCAGCAACTCGATATTCGAGCGCGGCGCATTCGGCCCGATCCCCACCGGCACCTCCGCCGCCTGCCGCTCGACCAGCGACAACGCCTCGGCATCGCTCATGCACGCCAGCCACGCATGCCCTGACGCGGTGTAGAACAGCGGCGCATCGCGGCCCATGTCCGGGTCATAACGCAGACCAGTGCGCGCGCCCTGTGCCTTGGCGATCCAGGTCTGGCGCTCGCCATCGATCACGCCCAAACGCACCAGTTCGCCGGTTTCCTCCGCCAGTCGATCAAGCACCGGCTGGACGATATCGGCACCGCTGCTCGACAAATACTGAAAGCCCATCGCGACCAGTTTGGTCGACAAGTGATAACGCAAGGTTTCCGCATTCTGTCGTACGTAGCCCAAGCGGATCAGCTCGGCGAGCAAGCGGTGCGTTGCACTTTTGGGGATATCCAGTTGCTCGGCCAGGGTCTGCATCGGCAGCCCGCGCGGATCACTGGTGAGGCTTTCCAGCACACTGAAAACCCGTTCGATTTGACTGCCAGCCATGGGAACATCCAAAGGAAATTTTGCCGATTCTAGAAGAGATCAGCCGCAAAGCGAAATCTGGAACCGGTTGTTCGATAACCGCCCGCTTTGTTGAGTCAAGGCTTGTCGTGCTAGGCCAGCACTGGTTACTTTCTGGAATCAAATTCCAAAAATAATTTATCGCTGGAGTGTTGTTTGATGCCTGCCGAACTCCCTGATATCGACTGCGACGTATTGGTCGTCGGATCCGGCGCTGCCGGGTTGTCGGCCGCCGTGACTGCCGCGTGGCATGGCTTGAAAGTCATCGTTGTCGAGAAAGATCCGGTGTTCGGTGGCGCCACCGCATGGTCCGGTGGCTGGGCTTGGGTGCCGTGCAATCCGCTGGCCCGTCGAGCCGGGATCGTCGAAGACATCGAACAACCGCGCACCTATTTGCGCCATGAACTGGGCGAGCACTTCGACCCAGCGATGATCGATGCTTTCCTTGAAGCGGGGCCGCGCATGGTCGCGTTTTTCGAGCAGCACACCGCGCTGCAATTTGCCGATGGCAATGCCATTGCCGACATTCATGGCGATACGCCGGGGGCCGGCACTGGCGGTCGCTCGGTCATCGCCGCACCTTACGATGGACGCAAGGTCGGACGCCTGCTCAAGCGTCTTCGTACCACCATGCGCGAAACGTCCTTCATGGGCATGCCAATCATGGCCGGGGCGGATCTGTCGGCGTTCCTCAATCTGACGCGCTCGGTCAAGGCGGCATGGCACGTAACCCGACGTTTCACTCGACACCTGTTCGACCTCGCCGTGCATGGCCGGGCGATGCAACTGGTCAACGGCGTCGCGCTGGTGGCAAGACTGGCGAAGTCCGCCGAAGACCTTGGCGTTCTGCTCTGGGAATCAGCGCCTGTGACGGAACTGCTGCGTGATGGCTTGCGCGTCTCGGGTGCTGTGGTCAACACAGACAAAGGCCCAATCTGCATTCACGCACGCAAAGCCGTGGTGCTCGCCGCTGGTGGTTTTGCCAATGACATCGAGCGGCGTAAAGCCCTGTTCCCGCGCACACCGACCGGCCATGAGCACTTGGCACTGCCACCGCTGGCCGTCAACGGCGATGGCCTGCGCCTGGGCGAAAGCGTCGGCGCGCGGGTCAATACCGATGTGGCTTCGCCCGTGGCGTGGGCGCCGGTATCACGAGTGCCACATTCCGACGGCAGCACCGGCCACTTCCCACACATCATCGAGCGCGGAAAACCCGGGATAATCGGCGTGCTGCGCAACGGCCAGCGCTTCGTCAACGAAGCCAACGGTTATTACGACTACGTCAGTGCCATGGTCGCCGCCGCACCGGAAGGCGAAGAAGTCGCCTCATGGCTGATCTGCACACACGCCTTTCAACGGCGTTATGGATTGGGCATATCGCGACCATTTCCGCTGCCAGTGTCAGAATTTATCCGCAGCGGCTATCTGAAAACAGGCAACACCATTGAAGAATTAGCCACTGCTTGCGGCATTGACCCGAACGCTTTGCGCCAGACCCTCGACGATTACAACCGCCATGCCCGATGTGGCGAAGACCCGTTGTTCGGGCGCGGCACGACCCCCTACAACCGTAAACAGGGTGATCCGGCGAACCTTCCCAACCCCTGCGTTGCCCCAATAGACACCGGCCCGTTCTACGCCGTGAAAGTCCAGCCGGGCTGCTTCGGTACGTTTGCCGGCCTCACGGTCACCCCACACGCGCAAGTGCTGGACGCCCACGAACAGCCCATCGCCGGCCTCTACGCAGCGGGGGGCGATATGGCCAGCATCATGGGCGGCCACTATCCGGCGGGCGGGATCAACCTCGGCCCGGCGCTGACTTTCGGTTACATCGCCGCCCGGCACATTGCCGGCATGACTGCTTTCGAACAGGAGATCGACCATGCAGCACATCGTTAATGCCCAAGGTTTGAACATGCCGAAACTCGGCCTCGGCACCTGGCCGATGCTCGGCGACGAATGCACTCGCGCCGTGGAGCAAGCACTGGAACTGGGTTATCGACACATCGACACGGCAGCGGCCTACAACAACGAAGACGCCGTCGGACAAGCGCTGGCGAACACGCCGACACCGCGCGAGCAGATTCACGTCACCACCAAGGTCTGGTGGGATCAGCTGCAACCCGACGCGATGCGCCACTCCATGGACCGCAGCCTTACTGCTTTGCGCAGCGACTACGTCGATCTGTTCATGATCCACTGGCCGACCACCGACTGGGATTTGCCAAGCACCCTCGCCACGCTGGCCTCGTTCAAGGAGCAGGGCCTGGCGCGCAACATCGGCGTGGCGAATTTTCCACTACCGTTGTTACGCAAAGTCATCGAGGAATATGGGATTGGTCTGTCAGCGATTCAGGTCGAGTACCACGTCCTGCTCGGCCAGAACGCCCTGCTCGACTACGCCCGTCAACACGACATGGCACTGACGGCCTACACCCCACTGGCGCGCAACAAGGTCTCGGACATCCCGCAGATTCAACAGATCGCCAACAAGCACGGTGTGTTGCCGACCCAGGTAGCGTTGAAATGGTTGCTCGATCAGCCGAATGTTGCGGCCATTCCCAAGGCCAGCAGCCGAGCCAATCAACTGGCCAACCTCGCATCTCTGCAGGTCGAACTCGACGATGAAGACCGCGCATTGATTGCCGCACTGCCGAAAAATCAACGCCAGGTCAGCCCGGATTTCGCACCGCAGTGGGATGCGTTTGATCGCTGATTGATAATCCAGCGATAGAAATCCTGCGCGCGATTGAATTTGCCGCGCGCCAGATCGTCAATAACAGGCCCGACCTCGTCAGCACGAGGCCGGGCCTGTTTGCGTGAGGCCAATAGACGGACGACCGGACTGGCGCCACACTCACACAACAGCAACACTCATCACCACCCGATACACACAGAGGATTCCCACATGCTATGGAAAAAAGGCCGACGCAGTGACAACGTCGTCGATGCCCGTGGTGATGATGCCGGCGGTGGCGGCGGCATGCGCTTCGGCGGCGGCAAAGGCCTGAGCCTCGGGGCCATCCTGCTGATCGTCGGTATCGGCTGGATCACCGGCCAGGACCCAATGCAGATCCTCGGTCAGCTCGCCGGGCAATCCACACAACAATCGGCGCCGACCTCGCAAACCCGTCAGGCCCCGCCGGCCAACGATGAACAGGCCGAATTCGTCCGCTCGATCCTCGGCGATACCGAAGACACTTGGGGCACGATTTTCCAGCAGGCCGGGCGGCAATATAAGGACCCGACCCTGGTGCTATTCAGCAATCGGGTCAATTCCGCCTGCGGTCTGGCGACCTCGGCCACTGGCCCGTTCTATTGCCCGGCGGACCAGAAGGTCTATCTGGACATGGCGTTCTTCCAGGAAATGTCGCAACGCTTCAAGGCTGCCGGCGACTTCGCCCAGGCCTACGTGATCGCTCACGAAGTCGGACACCATGTGCAGACGCTGCTTGGCGTCTCGGCGAAAATTCAGACAGCGCGCCAGCAAGGTCGGCAGATGGAAGGCGATGGCGGCTTGCTGGTGCGCCAGGAATTGCAGGCCGACTGCCTCGCTGGCGTCTGGGCCTACAGCGCACAGAAGCGCTTGAATTGGCTGGAACCGGGCGACATCGAAGAAGCCTTGAACGCGGCCAACGCCATCGGTGATGATCGCTTGCAACAACAGGGTCAGGGCCGTGTGGTGCCGGACTCGTTTACCCACGGTACGTCGGCGCAAAGGGTGCGCTGGTTCAAAACCGGATTCGCACAGGGCCAGGTCGGCCAGTGCGACACCTTCGCGGCGAAAAACCTGTAAATGCATAAATGGCTTTTGGCGTTACTGATTGTTGGCAGCACTGCGCAAGCCGCCGGTGTCGATGCGATCAGCCCCGGTCGCTTGCAACTCAAGGCCGGGGAAATGGCGGTGGGTATTGGCCCCGCGCCGGAGAAAATCGAGCGTGTGCTGATCGTCATTCATGGCCGCTTGCGCAACGCGGAAACCTATCGCAAAAGCGCCGAAAGTGCGGCCGAGCTGGCGGGACAAACCACGCACACCTTGGTGATCGCCCCGCAGTTTCTCAATGAAAGCGATGTCGCCCTGTATTCGTTGCCCGCCACCGTCCTGCGCTGGCAGGGCAACGAGTGGATGGGCGGCGGCTTATCCACAGGTCCGAATCTGTTGAGTTCCTATGCGGCGCTCGATGAAATCATCGGACGGATCAGCGACCGGAAACAGTTTCCCGACGTTAAACAGATCGTGATCTTCGGTCATTCCGGTGGTGGCCAGGTGGTGCAGCGTTATGCCCTGCTGGCCAAGGATCAACCGGCGCTGAAGGTCAACGGCATTCGCTTGCGCTATGTCGTGGCCAATCCGTCTTCTTATGCCTATTTCAATGAACAACGGCCGGTGGCGTTCGATCACGCCAAGTGCGCGGGTTTCAACCGCTGGAAGTACGGTCTGGCAGACATGCCGGTGTACGCCGGTGGTCAAACGCCGTTGCAGCTTGAGAGCAGTTACGTCAAACGCGAGGTGATTTATCTGCTCGGGCAGCAGGACATCGACCCGCAGCATCCGGTGCTGGACAAGCGTTGTGAAGCCGAGGCGCAAGGTGCGTATCGCCTGGAGCGTGGCAAGTTGTACTTCGGCTATTTGCTGCGCCGGCATCCGGAAGGGGTGAATCAGCGGTTGGTTGAAGTGCCCGGGGTCGGGCATAACGGCGATGGGATGCTGACCTCGCCGGAGGGGCAGAAGGCATTGTTTGAACAGTAAGTTGTGCGGTGGATGATCTGGCCTCTTCGCGAGCAGGCTCGCTCCTACAGGTGAACGCATTCCAATTGTAGGAGTGAGCCTGCTCGCGATGAGGCCCGCTAAAGCAGCCAAGATTTCAGGCCAGCAGCATCCGCCGCAACTCGACACAATCCTTCGCATGCCAATCGGTCAACTCGGGCCACGGGTTATCCGGCAGATTCACCAACACCGTGCGCGCCCCCGCCGCTCGCCCGCAATCCAGATCAAAGCGGTAATCACCGACCATGACCATCTCGCTGGCCGGCACTTCCCAAGCGTCTGCCAGTTTCAGCAAACCACCCGGATGCGGCTTCGGCGGAGCTTCATCGCGACCCAAAACATCCTCCACCGCAAAACAGTCAGCCAAACCAATCGCTTCCAGCGTCACATGCGCCAACTCCCGCGCATTGCGGGTCAGAATGCCGAGGCGATAACCGCGCGCATGCAGATCACGCACCAGCTCCACCGCGCCGGTGGCCGGGGTCGAACCCAGTGCCAGATCCCTTTCGTGTTCCAGCAACCAGGCGTGTTTTGCCGCTGCTTCATCCGCCGGCAACGCGGCGAGATGAGTGAGGATGTCGTCCTCCGGCGGAATCGCCAGCGCCACGCGAATCGCCGCAAAATCATGCACGGCGACGGTCAGCGTGCCGTCCATGTCGAACACCCAGTGCTTTACCTCTTTCAGGCTCATGCCCAATCCTTGCGATGGCGGATCAGGCCTTCCTGCGTCACCGACGCGACCAGTTGCCCGGCGCGGTTGTACACGCTGCCACGGGAGAAACCACGGGAATTACCGGCCCACGGACTGTCCATCGCGTAGAGCAACCAGTCATCGGCACGCAGATCGTTGTGGAACCACAGCGCGTGATCGAGGCTGGCGACCTGCATGTCTTTCTGCCACACCGACTTGCCGTGGGGCAGCATCGAGGTGGTCAGCAAACCGAAGTCCGAGGCGTATGCCAGCAGGTATTTGTGCAGCGCCGGGATGTCGGCCAATGCGCCGTCGGCACGGAACCACACGTACTTCACCGGATCGGCCGGCTGCGGGTTGTACGGGTCTTTTTCGGTGACCGGGCGCACTTCGATCGGTTTCGGGCACAGCAGTTTTTCGCGCATGTGCTCCGGGATCAGGTGCGCGCGTTGCTGGAACAGCTCCAGCTCCGACGGCAGGTTTTCCGGGCCGACCACCACCGGCATCTGGCTCTGGTGCTCGAAGCCTGCCTCGTCGTATTGAAACGAAGCGCTGCAGGTGAAAATCGGATGGCCCTTCTGGATCGCCGTCACCCGGCGGGTGCTGAAACTGCCGCCATCGCGCACGCGATCAACCGAGTAGACCACCGGCAACTTGGCATCGCCCGGACGCAGGAAATAACCGTGCATCGAATGCACATGACGCGCCTCTTCTACCGTCTGACTGGCCGCCGACAGCGACTGACCGAGCACCTGACCACCGAACAACTGACGGAAACCCAAGTCCTGGCTACGGCCACGGAACAGGTTTTCTTCGATCGGTTCCAGGGTCAGCAAGTCGACCAGATCTTCCAACACTTGGCTCATTCAGACTCTCCTCACACAAAGCACTATGCCGCGCAGTCTTGGCTGCGGCGGCCGATTCAGATTCTGGCGCGGGCCAATGATATGGCGGCCATTGTAAACGTCCGTGTCGGCTTATCCATGCAAGGTTTGCAGCCATTGTTCCCGAGTGATGCGGTACAGCACATGCCGACGCAACGGATGATCGACGGCCAGTTTCGGGTGATCGAAATCATCCTCGGGGGCGTGATGCATGCCGATCGCCTGCATGACCTTCTCCGAAGGCAGATTGGATTGCGCGGTGAAGGAGACGATTTCCTTCAGCGCCAACCGATCAAAGCCACAGCGCAGAGCGGTCCACGCTGCTTCGCTGGCATAGCCCAGGCCCCAATGTTCCTTGGCCAGGCGCCAGCCGATTTCCACCGCGGGGGTGAACGGCGCATCGAAACCGACCACGCCGAGTCCGGTGAAACCGATGAATTCACCGCTGTCCTTGCGCTCCAGCGCCCACAAGCCGAAACCGTGCTCGGCAAAATGCCCGCGCACACGGCCGATCATCGACGCGCTCTCCAGGCGGCTCAACGGTTCCGGAAAATAGCGCATCACCTGAGGATCGGCGCACATCGCGGCAAATGCCGGCAAATCCTCGTCCTGCCACTGACGCATCAGCAAGCGCGCGCTTTCGAGTTCCAGTATCGGCTCCATCGTGCCCCTCCGTTTCCATGCCGCAAGTCTACATCGCTGGTAGGATCCTTCACTCTTTCCTACGTTCCTACACGAAATCGCCATGCCCGTACCGCTGATCTACCACGAAGACTACAGCCCCGAGTTTCCGGCGGATCACCGCTTCCCGATGGACAAGTTTCGCCTGCTGCGCGATCACCTCGTCGACAGCGGTCTGACCCGCGATGCAGACCTGCTCCGCCCGGAGATCTGCCCCAACGACATCCTCGCCCTCGCCCATGACCGTGCGTATATCGAACGCTACATGAGCGGCGAGTTGTCCCGCGAAGACCAGCGGCGTCTTGGCCTGCCATGGAACGAAGCCTTGGCGCGGCGTACGGTGCGGGCGGTCGGCGGTTCGATTCTGGCGGCTGAAAAAGCTCTGGAACACGGTCTGGCCTGTCACTTGGCCGGCGGCACTCATCACGCGCATTACGATTACCCGGCCGGTTTTTGCATCTTCAATGACCTGGCGATCATCAGCCATTACTTGCTGCAGAGCGGCCGGGTCAATCGCGTGCTGATCTTCGATTGCGATGTGCATCAGGGCGATGGCACCGCACGGATCCTGCATGACACGCCGGAGGCGATTACCGTTTCCCTGCACTGCGAGAAGAATTTTCCTGCACGCAAAGCGGAAAGTGACTGGGACATTCCGCTGCCCAAAGGCATGGCCGATGTCGATTATTTGAAGGTGGTCGACGACACGCTCAATTACCTGCTGCCGCTGTATCAACCGGACCTGGTGCTGTATGACGCCGGTGTTGATGTGCACAAGGACGACGCCCTCGGTTATCTGCAACTGACCGACGAAGGCGTCGCCGCCCGCGATGAAAGCGTGATGCGCCATTGCCTGGGCCGCGACATTCCGGTGGTCGGTGTGATTGGCGGCGGTTACAGCAAGGATCGCCACGCCCTCGCTCGCCGCCACGGCATCCTTCATCACAGTGCGCAGCGGGTCTGGCAGTCACACGGTTGTCATTGAGCTGTGCTGCGTTACCCACAATGGCTGTGGAACTGCCTGTGGATAACCTGAGTGAAAGGGACTGCAGGCCATACCGATTATGGCCTGCAGCGCACTGATCATTTTTCAACCAACATTTCAAGCCAACCCGAATCCCTTGTAGGAGTGAGCCTGCTCGCGATAGCGTCAGCACCTTCAACATTAAGTTGGCTGATACACCGCTATCGCGAGCAGGCTCACTCCTACAAAAGATCTCGGCTGTTAGAATGCGCGCCTTATCCCGCCATACCGCAGCGCATGCCATGACCCAGAACTCCGCCTCCTCCCCCGCTCACGTCGCCATCATCGGCGGTGGCCCTGCCGGCCTGATGGCCGCTGAAGTGCTGAGCCAGGCCGGAATCCGCGTCGATCTCTACGACGGCATGCCCTCGGTCGGCCGCAAGTTCCTTCTGGCCGGTGTCGGCGGCATGAACATCACCCACTCCGAAGCCTACCCGGCGTTCCTCTCGCGTTACGCCGAACGCGCGCCGCAAATCGCCCCGCTGCTGCGCGGCTTCGACGCCGATGCGTTGTGTAAATGGATTCACGATCTGGGCATCGAAACCTTCATCGGCAGCTCCGGCCGCGTGTTCCCCACCGACATGAAAGCCGCCCCCCTGCTGCGCGCTTGGCTCAAACGCCTGCGCGACAGTGGCGTAGTTATCCACACCCGCCATCGCTGGCTCGGTTGGGATGAACACGGCGCGCTGCGCATCGACAGCCCGGAAGGTGAAATCACCGTCAAACCCGACGCCAGCCTGCTCGCCCTCGGCGGCGGCAGTTGGGCGCGTCTCGGTTCCGACGGTGCGTGGATGTTGCCACTGGAGCAACGCGGTGTAGGACTGGCGCCGTTGCAGCCGAGTAATTGCGGCTTCGAAGTGCAGGCCTGGAGCGATTTGATGGTCAGTAAATTCGCCGGCGCGCCGCTGAAAAATATCGCCATCGGTTTGAACGACGACATTCCGCGCTTGGGCGAATGCGTGATCACCGCGACCGGCATTGAAGGCAGTCTGATTTATGCGCTGTCGGCGCCGATTCGTGAGGCGATCAATCAGTATGGCGCGGCGGTTATTCACATTGATCTGTTGCCCGGCCGGCCTGTGGATAAATTGCAGACGGCGTTGAGCAAGCCACGCGGCTCGCGCTCGATGGCCAAGCATCTGCACAGTCAGGTCGGGATTGATGGGGTGAAAGCGGCGTTGTTGCGTGAACTGAGCGATGCGGCGACCTTCGCCGATTCGGCGTTATTGGCGCGGGCGATCAAGGCACTGCCGCTGACGTTGGTGAAAACGCGACCATTGGACGAGGCGATCAGCAGTGCCGGGGGCGTGACGTTCGAGGCGATGGATGAGCGCTTGATGCTCAAGGCGTTGCCGGGGGTGTTCTGCGCTGGGGAGATGCTGGATTGGGAAGCGCCGACGGGCGGGTATTTGCTGACGGGGTGCTTTGCCAGCGGGCGGGCGGCGGGGTTGGGAATTGTGCAGTGGCTGAAAAGCTAAACCCTCACCCCAGCCCTCTCCCAGAGGGAGAGGGGGCCGACCGAGGTGTCTGGCGTCCAACATCGACCTGAAACACCGAGTCGATTATAGATTCGGCCAGCCAACCGAAGTGTCTGGCGAAGGCCCTGTCGATTATGGATTCAAACAGAAGAATCAGGTCGGCGTACTTCGCAAGCATCCCCCAATCAGTCCCCTCTCCCTCCGGGAGAGGGGGCCGACCTAGATGTCAGGCGAAAGCTTTTTCGATTATGGATTCACAGCCATAGGATCAGGTCGGCGTACTTCGCGAGCATCCCCCAATCAGTCCCCTCTCCCCCCGTGAGAGGGCTAGGGTGAGGGGCTTTTGACCTTAAGGCTTACGCTTACGCGGCCCAGTGTTGAACACCGGCACCTTACGCACAGGCTTGATCGAAGGCTCCGGCGCCTGCGTCTCGCCGCTGTCGACCCACTTGCCCAGATTGCGCTTGCCACCACCGCCCGACGCTTTCGGCTTCTTCGGTTTTTTCGGCTTCTTGATCACCTGACCACTGGCATCGGTATCCGGCACACGGTGCTCTGGTTCGAAATCCGGCTCGTTCTGACGTTTCAACGTCTGGCGAGTCAGCATTTCAATCGCCGACAACATGTTCACTTCATCCGCGCACACTAGCGAGATTGCCTCACCGGTTGCACCCGCACGACCGGTACGACCAATGCGGTGGATGTAGTCTTCAGCCACGATTGGCAGATCGAAGTTGATCACCAGCGGCAGATCTTCGATGTCCAGACCTCGCGCAGCAACGTCGGTGGCCACGAGAATCTGCACTTCACTGAGCTTGAAACGATCCAGCGCGCGCTGACGGGTCGCCTGTGGCTTGTCGCCGTGGATACCGTCGGCATTCACACCGAGGCCCTGGAGTTTTTCCACCAGCGCATCCACACCGTTGCGGGTCTTGGCGAACACCAGCACCTGCTTCCACTTGTTCTTGCGCATCAGGTGCACGAACAGTTCAGCCTTGCGCTTCTTGTCCACCGTGACGATCCACTGCTTGACGGTGTTGGCGGCGACGTTGCGCGGGCTGACTTCGACGGTCAGCGGATCGTTAAGCATCTGCCCGGCCAGCAGGCGGATGTCATCGGAGAAGGTCGCGGAGAACAGCAGGGTCTGGCGCTTTTTCGGCAGCATGCGGTAAATGTTCGCCAGTTCTTCAGAGAAGCCCAGGTCGAGCATACGATCGGCTTCATCCAGCACCAGAGTCTGCAACTGATCGAGTTTCAGCGCGTTCTGGCGGAACAGGTCGATCAGGCGACCTGGCGTGGCGACCAGCACATCTACGCCGCCGCGCAGCTTCATCATTTGCGGGTTGATGCTGACGCCGCCGTAAACCGCATAAGTGCGCAGCGGCAGGTTTTCGGCGTACTGGCGCACAGACTCATGAACCTGCTCGGCCAGTTCGCGGGTCGGCACCAGAATCAGCGCACGCGCCGAGTTGGCAGCGACTTTCGGCCCTTCCATGGCCAACAACTGCAGCAGTGGCAAAGCGAAACCGGCGGTTTTGCCGGTGCCGGTCTGGGCCGCTGCCATCAGGTCACGACCGGCCAGCACGGCCGGAATGGCTTGCGCCTGAACCGGCGTCGGGGTCTGGTAGCCGAGCGTCTCGAGGGAGCGCAGCAAGGGTTCGATCAGGCCAAGGGTGGCGAAAGTCATGGGAGTACCGTAGGAAAAAATGACGCGGGCATGCAATGGCGCGCAGTTTACCCTAATTCGTACGCTGTTCTTCGCGAACGGCTGTCGGCGCTACGATCGGCGGCTGTGCCGGACGGCGCCACTGCGGCAGTCCGATCAACACCACGGCGCTGATGATCACCAGCATCGCCAGCGCTTCCTCGATCCCGATGGTCTCGCCAACAAACACAATCCCCAGCAACACCGCCACCGCCGGGTTGACGTAGGCATAACTGGTTGCCGCCGCTGGACGCACGTGCTTGAGCAAATACATATAAGAGTTGAAGGCGATGATCGATCCAAAGAAGATCAGATAGGCCAGCGCCAGCCAGCCTTCAACTGGCGGCATTGCTTGCAGACGCTCGCCACTGACGGCGCTGCCGATCAGCAACACCACACCGCCGACCAGCATTTCCACCGCACTGGCCATCGCGCCCTGCGGCAACGGCAAATGTCTGCTCCACACCGAACCGAACGCCCAGGTCGCCGCCGCGAAAATCAGCAGCGCCGCGCCCATCGGACTCGATTGCAGGTTGGAACCCATGTTGAGCATGGCGATGCCAATAATCCCCAACGCCACCCCGGCCCATTCCAGGCGGGTGTTACGCGCACCCCAGAAATAACCACAGAGCAAAGTAAACAGCGGCACCGTCGCCACCGCCAATGCCGCCACCCCCGAAGCCACGCCAGTATGCTCGGCCACACTCACCGCGCCGTTACCGAAACTGAGCAGCAAAATCCCGATGATCCCCGCCGCTTTCCACTGCGCCCAGGTCGGCGCCGGAGCCCCGCGCCAGCGCAGGAACGCGTACATCAACGTACCGGCGATCACGAAGCGCACACCGCCGAGCATCAGCGGCGGCCAGTACTCGACGCCAATGCGGATCACCAGATAGGTCGATCCCCAAATCACGTACAGCGCAAAAAACGCGGCGATCAGCGGCAAGGAAAAACGGCGCAAGGCAGGCATGGGCAACTCGAAAGTCTGGCTCAGGGGATGGATTATTCTAGAAAGGCTGACGAGCAAAAATAAGCTACAAAACCTGTTTATAGCGCCGGTACACTTTGGAAATCACGGAGATCGCTGGAATAAACCACGATTTCGAAAGTCTGGCATTTTCAGGAGTCCGGCCTTGGACAAATACGACCGCATGCTGGTCAGCGCCCTGCTCGAAAATGGCCGCGCGTCCTACGCCGATCTGGCGCGCAAGGTGAACCTCTCCGCCCCCGCCGTCGCCGAGCGCGTGGCCAAGCTTGAGGCATCCGGGGTAATTACCGGATATGAGGCGAAAATCGACCTGTCGAAAATCGGCCTGCCGATCCAGTGCATGATCGAATTGCGCCTGCACCAGAACGGCAGCCAGAAGGTCTACGACGAACTGGTGAAAATCCCGCAACTGACCGAATGCTTCCGAGTGACGGGCGATCCGTGCGTGATGATGAAGGCTGCGGTGGGGTCGATGACGGAACTTGAAGAGTTGATCAATCGGGTGGCGAAGTTTGGCTTCAGCAAGACCTCGATTGTGTTGTCGAGCGCGATCGAAAAGCGTGTGCCGCTTGGCCAGATCGAAGGCAACGGCAAATAGTCCGGATCACCACAAATCCAATGTAGGAGTGAGCCTGCTCGCGATAGTGGAGTATCAGTCGATACAAAGGCTGACTGACACACCGTCATCGCGAGCAGGCTCACTCCTACAGGGGTTGCGTGCTGGGTTGGGGATCAGCGATAGCGCTGCAAGTGTTCACTGACTTTCGCGGCAGGGACTTTCTGCAACTTGCACAGCAGGTCATGCGATAGCTCGCTGACGCCGTGCTTGTGCCGCAACTCATCCGCCAGATGCGCCATCAGGTTGGCCGCCATCTCGGCATCGGCCATTGCCCGGTGAGCCTGGCCCGTGTGCGGCAAACGCGCAAACGTGGTGAGCGTACCGAGCTTGTGATTGGGCGCCGCAGGCATCAAGCGCCGTGCCAGCAACAGCGAACAGGCAAAATTCTGCAACCGCGTACGCTTGATCCGCCCCAGTTCAAAGTCCCAGAACTTCTGGTCGAACGAGGCGTTGTGCGCCACCAGCGGCGTGCAGCCGACAAACTCATTGACCTCGTTCATCACCTGCTCCGCCGAGGGCGCGGTGCGCAGCATGGCGTTGCTGATGCCGGTCAGTTGCTCGATGAACGCGGGGACGCGGACGCCGGCGTTCATCAGGCTCTGGTAACGCTCGACGATGCGGCCGTTTTCCAGCATGACCACGGCGATTTCCGTGGCGCGACAGTTGCTGTTCGGCGACAGGCCGGTGGTTTCAAAGTCGATGACTGCAATGCGTTCCAAACCGGGTGGTACTCCGTCAAATCAATTCTTTAGAAGCAGCGCGCCTTCAATCGGCACGTAACGGCTGGCGGCGCGGATCAGCGAGTTGGCGGTCAGGCCCGGCACACCGTAGGCGACGGCTTGAACGCCGTGCTTGCTGATGATGCGTTCGAGCAGCATGTCGAAATCGCCATCACCGGAGGCCAGCACAATTTCGTCGACATGGTCGGCGGCATCCATGATGTCGAGGGTGATGCCCACGTCCCAGTCGCCCTTGGCCGAGCCGTCGCTGCGCTGGATGTAGGGTTTGAGTTTCACGGTGAAACCGAGGTTGCGCAGGATCTGCTGGAACTGCTGCTGTTTGCTGTCGCCACGGTCGATCGCGTAGGCGTAGGCCTCGACGATCTGCCCGTCCTTGCTGATGTCTGCCCACAGCGCGGCGTAGTTGAAGTGACAACCATAGGCCTGACGCACGGTGTAGTAGAGGTTCTGCACGTCGGCGAACACTGCGATTTTTTTCACCGGAGTTCCTGTGGGCGCGCAAGCGCACGAAGCGGGATCAGGCGCCAGGCCCGAAAAAGGCGCTCAGTATGCCAGTCCGAAGGAGGGTTCCGCGAATAATCGGCCCGGAGCCCTCAGGGGCTCCGGACGAATGGTGAATCAGACGAAGGAATCGTCGTCATCGAAGAACGAGGAGTTGTCGTTGCCGTAGTCGGTGTCGGTGAAGCCGCCCTGGTCGTTGCCAGAGAAGCCGTTATCGGCCACACGCTGGTCATCGCCCCAGCCGCTGCTGCTCTGGTCGGCGACCTGCGCCGGTTCTTCCTTGATCACTTCAACGATTTCTTCCGGCTGCTGGTTGTGATGGAACAGGCTGCTGATGCCCTGCGCCAGCATCACGCCACCGGCCACACCAGCAGCGGTTTTCAAGGCGCCGCCAAGGAAGCTGCTGCCCGCCGCCGGAGCCGCTTGCTGAGCGTAATTAGATGGTGGTGCACCGAAGTTCTGTTGTGGCGCGGGTGCGCCGAAACTCTGCTGCGGGGCCGGTTCACGCCAGCCTCCGGTCGACGCCGGGGCGGCACTCTGGGTCGGCGCCGGACGTGGGCTGCCACCAAAAATGCTCGACAGGAAACCACCGCCGCCGCTCGGCGCGGGTGCGGCACTCTGGGTCTTGGCCGATTGCAGTTCGGCCTGCAACTGCTGGACTTGCCGGGTCAGTTGTTTGTTCTGCTCATCGAGGCTCTTGAGCGCAGCCTCTTGCACCAGAATCGCCTGGGTCATGAAATAACCTGCCGCTGGCTGGCGGGTCAGGTGTTCCTTGATCCGCGCCTCAGCCTGGGCGTCGCGCGGGGCTGCCTCCGTTTCGGCCTGTTGCAGCCGGGAAAACAGTCCATCGATCAGGGTTTGCTCTTCGCTGTTCATGGCGACCTCGTAGATTGCCGGGGATAACATTGCCCTCGTCCACGTTGGCCGAGGTGCTCTCCTGTAATGGAGACGGTGACAAAACGTTTCAATGACCTTTACCGAATGTTTACGTTTGTGTCGCGCCAGCCATCATCGGTTAAAGTGAGCCACTGTTTTCGACCTGCGATACCGACTGATGAATGCCCTCGAAGTACTGCGTGACTCTCTGTATTTTTTCAAACGCCATTTGGGCAGCATCGTGCGGTTGTGCCTGCCGTTGGTGATTTTCGAAGCGTTCCTGCAACAAGTTGTCGATCACGCCAGCGGACCGGAAAACATCTCGGCGATCAGTATCGTCGTCGGTCTGCTGGTGTATCCGCTGTACACCGCGGCGCTGATCCTGTTCCTTGATGCGCGCAGCCGTGGCGAGGCGCCGCGCAACCGTGATCTGCTGGCGATGGCTGCCACTCTGTGGCCACGCTTCGCCCTGCTCACGGCGCTGAACACCTTGCTGATTCTGCTGGGCCTGTCGCTGTATTTCCTGCCGGGCCTGATGTTGATGGTGATGCTCGCATTCGGCGAATACCTGCTGGTGCTGCGCGGCATGGGCCCCTTGCAGGCGATGAAGGAAAGCTTGCGCCTGACCCGTGGGCATTTCTGGCGGATCCTGCTGTGCATTCTCTGTGTGATGACACCGCTGTGGTTGCTCAAAGGCGCGACACTGGCGGTGTACCCCGAGCCGCAGAATCCTGTGATCGCGATACTGATCGACAGCGCCCACAGCTTCCTGCAACTGTTCACCAGTGTGGTGTTGTTCCGCCTGTTCATGCTGATCAGCGAATTGCCTGACAAACGTGACAGAGTGGTCTGACAGCACTGCGCTTGGGCTTCGAGACGGCCGTCAGGTATGCTCGGGGCCACTTTCTGTAACGCTATAAGCCGAGCCATGACCCGTCTACTGCGCTACACCCTGTTACTTGCCGTGCTCGCCCTCGTCCTGATCGGCGCGCTGATGTTCAGCCTGACCTGGCGCCCCGATGCCCGCGAAACCCTGCCGGTCAGTTGCACGGGGACGCCACCGACGCTGGTGCCGGGGCAGGCGCTGAAAGTCATGACCTGGAACGTGCAGTACCTCGCTGGCAAGCGTTACGTGTTCTGGAATGATCTGGCCCAGGGCAACGATGAAGCGCCGACCCTGGAAGACATGGCCTTCAGCCTCGATGAAGTGACGCGGGTGATCCGCGACGAGCAGCCCGATGTGGTGCTGTTGCAGGAACTGGATGACGGCGCCAAGGCAAGTGACTACCAGGATCAACTGAAGTTACTGCAGGAACGCGTTGCCGACCTGTATCCGTGCAGCGCCAGCGCGTTTGACTGGAAAGCCGAATTCGTCCCCGACGCTCATGTTTTCGGCAGTGTCGGGCGACAACTGGCGACCCTGAGCCGCTACCGCATCGAACACGCCGAGCGCCTGCAATTGCCGGTCGCCTCAGCCAACTTCATCAGCCGCCAGTTCCAGCCAAAAGATGCGCTGCTCGCGACCAAACTGCCCCTGAGCGATGGCGGGCAACTGACCGTATTCAATACCCATCTGGAGCGTGCCAGGCAACCCGACGACACTTTGCAGGCGCAAGTGAGCGCCGTGGCCAAAGTGCTCGACAAGTACGAAAGTCAGGGCCTGCCGTGGTTGATCGGTGGCGACTTCAATCTGCTGCCGCTGGGTCAATATCGTCGCTTGCCTGCCGAACAACGCATGCCCTACTCAGCCGACAGCGAACTGCATCTGCTGTGGGACAAGTACCCGATGATTCCGACCAACAACGAGGCCAGCGGCATCGACCGCGCGCAGTGGCTCACCCACTACCCCAACGACCCCGGCCTGAATGGTCCGGATCGCACGGTCGACTATCTGTTCTACAGCCCGAAGATCAAACGGGTCGAGGCGATGGTGCGGCAGGACGATACCTTGCGCATCTCTGATCATTTACCGGTGATCGCCCGCTTCCTGCTCCCCGCCGCCCCATAATCGAGATAATCCCGTGTAGGAGCAGCCTTCGGCAGCTCCTACGGGAGCACGTTTGAGTGGGTTTTCTCTTGATTGCGTGCAAAACAACCGACAGCAAAAACCGGCGACTGAATGCATCTCCCACCCTCAGGATGTCTGGGCAGACCTCTGCTCGATTTCAATGCCGATAAGCGGACGCTTCATGGCCATCGACACCCACGCGCCGACGGCTGCGATGACGCAGGCGGCAAATCCCAGCAGGAAGGACAGAAAGCTGAGTTCTTGCGCGACGGCCAGAAGTCCGAGCACCGCAGCGGTGGCTTCGGCGGCCCCCCACACACAGGTCTGCACAGCCATCGCGACAGAGCTGCGCCCGCGCCATATCTTCACGGCTTGAGCCTGATACAACGGGCCACAAATCATCTCGCCAATCACGATGAACACCACGACCAGAAACAGAACCGCCTGAGCTTGCGAGGAAATGGTCAACAGCAGGCAACCCGCGCCGATCAACAGGTTTGAGACAATCACCCGCGACAAACGCGACACCCGCTGAAAAAGCGCAGTTACGTAAACCTGGCTGAAAATGATGATGCCGCTGGCGACCAGAAACAGGATGCCCACCAGCTCACTGGAAAAGCGTTCGGTCGCGTAGGTAGGAAACACGTAATAAAATTGCGCATAACCCATCATCGTCAAAAAGTTGATGGCCATGAAGGCAACAACCTTGGGCGAAGCCTCGGGCAGTCCGGCCAAGGAGGCATTACCCGCTGGCTGCAATCCCGCTGACCGGGCCACATGAGGAATCAGCGTGGTGGACGCGGTTGCCATCACGCCTAACAATAATGGCAAGGCGACAAACCAGTAACCCGCGCCGGCCAGAATCAACGACGCAACAAAGGGCGCAACGCCAGCGCCAGCGTTGGCAGCGACATTTTCGTAGGACAGAACACGTTCATGCTCGGCCTCACCAAAGTACTGAACGATGTAGGAAATCTGGGAAATCGTAGCAATCGAATTCGCGACTCCGAACACTACCACCAGTGCGATCCACAGCAGTGTGTGGGTGATCCCCAGCGCTGCCGTCAGCAACATGCAGCACGCGGCGACCGCCACACAGAACAACGCAAGGGCAATTTCCCGCCGTCGGTCAACCTTGTCCAGCATCCCTTGAAAGGCCAATGCGCCAATGCGGTTTGAAACAATGGCGAAGCCGACGACGACGCCGGCAGCACTGGTGCTCAAGCCCACGGTCGAGTTTAGCCAGATGGCCATGAACGGGTAGAAACAGCTCCAGGCTGCAGACGAAAGAAACCGCACGAAATAGATCATTGGAATACCGGGCTTCTAGGGCCGCGATCAGTCAGAACGCGCACTTGAGCGATCTCGTCCACGACCACGTCGGCGTAGCCGGTCAGCATGCCAATCCATGCGTAGTCGGACGTACCGATCGGTACGATCAGGCTGCCGACATTGGCGATTGGCGTATGAATGGACGCCAGCGGCGGCATCTCCCAGTCTTGCACGACGGCCTCATGGTCCAGGCAATACCAGTAACTCAAGGTCTGTCGACACTGTTCGACAGGTGAGTAGTGAAGCGTGCCTTCCAGCAACCCCAACGGCAGCAACGCAACCTGTTGCAGCACGGTCGCCGGCGCCAGGTCGTAGGCCAAGGCAATTTGCTCGACGATACTTGCGCCGCCCAGACGTCCCATGTTGGCGTCGATCAGATAAGCCGTGGCTGGGGTGGCGATAAATTCGCAATGAAAGAAACCGTTATCGAATTCCGAGCGCTTGATCAGGTCGCGCACGGCCGTCTCCATTTTCGAACGAACGGAGGAAGCGATTACCCCATTGGCTGGAAACCGGTTGGCAACTTCAGTGAAACCGACACGATCACGTTTGGACACGCCCAGGAACGTCACCTGCCCGTTCTGTGCAAACCCTTCCATGCTGACGAGATCGCCCACGCAATGCGCCTGAACAATCCAGGTGATGTTTTCAGGATGATCGATTCCACTCTGCAGAATCGCTGACCTGATCACTTCAGCCGGATCGGCATCCGCCGCGATAGTCAGCAGCATCGTGGCCACCGCACCTGAACCAACCGAGGGTTTCAGCACCACGTCGTTGCCCACACCCGGCGTCAACCAAGGAATGTCGAGGGTTGCATCGGCCAGCGAAACGCAGGACTCGGCCGGAACATGTTCAGGTACCAAACGCCCGACGAATTCCTTGGACGACAATTTGGCAAATACGGCTGGCGGCGCATTGAAACCAAACTCTTCGGCAATCGCCGATACCACGGGAAACAGTTCATCAAAGAAGGTTGTAATGCTGTGAATCCGACCTGCCAATTCTGCATGAGTCTTCAAGTAGGAAGACAAGGCGTCTGCATCACTGAATCCTGGAATGCAGGTGACGCCCTCGAATACAGATTTGGCCGTGCCGTGAAAACCCGATGGGTCAACGGACAGAATCGGCTCGAAACCCACGCTGCGGATCGCATCGCAAACGTACTTGATGGAAACCTTGTTGATTCCAACGATCAAAATATGGCGCATCTTTCATATCCGTCCGTAAAAATGAAAAAAAGATGCTTATTGAGCATCGACAGTGCGTGGGTGATACATCTTGCCGGGGTTGAGGATGTTCGCTGGGTCCAGTGCCGCTTTGATCGCCCGCATGCAGTCAAGCGCCGCGCCGTGCTGGGCCGACATCCATTTCACTTTGCCCTCGCCGACGCCATGCTCACCGCTCACGGTTCCGCCGAACGACAATGCCCGACTCGACAAACGACTGAGGAAGGCTTGAATCGACACGCTTTCGTCTTCACCTTCCTGAAGCATGATCAACAGGTGAAAGTTGCCGTCGCCGACGTGGCCGATCAACGGCGCATCCAGCCCGGAAGCGGCGATGTCTGCCACGGTAGCGCTGATGCAGGCACTCAGGGATGACAGCGGGACACAGACATCCGTGGCCAGCCCCTTGCGCCCTTTGTAATACGCATGAAATGCCCACCAGGCGTCATGCCGGGCCTTCCACAGGGCCGTGCGCTCTTCGAGCCGATGGGAAATTTTCAGTTGGCCGCCAAACTCATGCGCGCAGTCGATAAAGCCTTTAACGCTACTGGCGACGGTTGAGGTGTCACCGTGGAACTCAAGAAACAGATGGGGATTTTCCGGCAAATTCAACGAAGGAGAGTAAGCGTTGCAGGCGCGAACGGCAGTGACATCCAACAGTTCGATGCGTGCGACGGAGAGGCCTTGGCCGAGTGCACTGGCCACCGTTTGCACCGCATCATCGACGGAGGCAAACGAGCAGACGCCAGCGACAATCGCTTCCGGCACCGGATGCAATCTGACGTCCAGCTCGCTGAACAGTCCAAGGGTTCCTTCCGAACCCACGGCAATCGCCAGCAGATCCAGGCCCATGGCGGATTTGGGCGCTCTTGAGCCGATTTGCGCCACCGTTCCGTCAGCCATTACCCAGCGTGCCGCTTTGACATTGGCAGCCATCGTCCCATAGCGCACGGAGTTGGTCCCTGAGGCGCGTGTCGCAGCCATTCCGCCCATCGAAGCATTGGCACCAGGATCGACTGAAAAAAACAGCCCCGTTTCGCGCAAGTGACTGTTCAATTGTTCGCGGGTGACACCCGGCTGAACCGTGGCGGTCATATCGGTCGTATTGATGCCGACAATTGCGTTCATCTCGGAACAGTCGATACAGACGCCGCCCTGCGGCGCGTTGATTTGCCCCTCGAGGGATGAGCGCGCTCCCGCGGCAATGACTGCCACGCCGTATTCGTGGCAGAGCGACACAACCTCAACGATTTCCTGCTCGTTTCGAACCGTGACGACGGCATCGGGCGGGCTCAACTGGACGCCGGGAGGCGCCTGGCAGAATTGTTGCCGGATGCTGTGTTCAAGCCGTACACGCTCGCCAAACAACTGACACAGTTTTTCAATTACCTGCGTATTCATTACTCTCGTCCCTGTTTTAACTGATCACTGTCCGATTTGTTTTTATCGGTCGCATTGCGGCGCCATCCCGCGCACTCCTTTGAGCAGTCGACTGACGCAGTTCATCCCACAGGGAGGACGGTGAATACCGTCCTCTCCATAATTACTCTTTATCTTCTTTCGCGGTTCGGGCAGCACGCCCGTCGTATTCGGGACGGCCCGAAACAATCAGGCCGAAGAAGTAAGGCTGAGCACCTGAATCCTCAAGTTGAGTACCTGATTTGTTATGCACTTCAATCAAGGAAAACAGATCGACGAGACGATCCTGAATCTGCTCTATTTCCGCGTCTTTCAGGGTCACCATCGAGCTGTATTTGAAAGAACCTGAAACATCAAAGTATTCACTTTTTTCAGGTTTGAGCAGTGATCGTTCCACCTCATGGCGCAGGAACATATCCTTCAACTTCAATGCGTCAACAGACCTTGGCATCCTCAGCGTGGGCGCATGACGGACAAACGGCTCTTGGGGGGCGTCGCGCTCCTTGGAGACAAGATTCAGAAAAGCTTCGGTCCGTTGATCATAAGCAAGACCAAGTTGCTGGCAAACCAGCTGCATTTCCGCAACCCCAGCGCTGTCCACCATATAGAGGTAGGTCATCAATGGCAGCAGTTCGAAGTTCTCTTCGAATGCCCTGATCACCTCTTCGGTAATAATGAACTCCCGCTCGTAGCGGCTCAGGCTCAATGCCCGACGCAATATCTTCGAATCATGCTCTCTGAGTTCGATTCTCGACGAAAGATCGGTGACCTCGACACCTTTGCCAAATAACATTTCATGCACATCGCCCGGCAACAGATCTCTGAAGTAGTGCCAGTAATAATCAAAGCTGGCTTTACTGTCGACATCGATACCCAAGTGATCATGCAGCTCTACGGCGGCATCGATGCTCAGGTATTTTCTTCCTGCCTCTACGTCGCGGTAGTAATTAGCCGAGAAAGGAATATTGACATCTTCGAGAAACGTCGAAATCTTCAGATGCCCGGCATCGATCCGCAGCTGCATCAAAAACGCACCAAACGCTCGTTTATTCTCCAAGCGCTTGAGCCTCTGCCGACAGCGTGATATTCACCCGGGTCGTGTTTTTCTTGATTTTCATACTGGAAGTTACCAAGCCTATTTCCTGCGTATTACGCACATGAACTCCCCCACAGGGAATTGACCAGTTTTCGCATTGCCACCAACGAAATCCATGTCCCTTGCTCGTATCCGCTTCCGTACGAATCTCATGACTTGCAGAGCAAAACGCGTTCAGGGCAGCGGTTGCCTGCCTCAAACTGTTTTCATCGAACTCTTCGATAAACTCGTATTGATTTTCCCCCCCGGCGTCACTCAACGGCGAACGTGCAGGGTGTGGAATCGAGCGCCCCAGCGTTTCTTCAAGCATGCAGTGGATCAAATGCATGGCTGAATGAATCCGCATCTGATGATATCGCAATGACCAATCAAGGGATGCAGTCGCCTTCTGGCCAACTGCGTGGGCGCTCAACAAGGCAAACGCTTCATCGTTGATATTCAGGTAATGCCGGATCTGATCGTCGCGCTTCTTCGTCGCGACGATTTCGAGTTCCGGCAAAGCGAAGCCTGCCTCCGTGACCGGAATGCTCAACACTCCTCGATCCCCGAGCTGACCGCCTCCTTGCGGGTAAAAGACCGTCTGGCCAAGGAGCGCAAAAGGCAGGCCCATGTCGTCGCGCTCAAGCAGATCGACTCGACAATCCAGCTGCTTCAGATACGGGTTTTCGTGAAACAAAGGCAGTGTTTCGCTCATTCTTACCTCGAGTCAGGTCTCTTTCATGGGTGTTGCAAACTGATGCGAAGCGCTTGGGATTTCCGAGCCGCCCCAATTCTGTCGAGAACTGTCGGTGTGCAGCTGTTTTCGAAGCACATCACACAATCCAGTCATTTGCATGTCGTTGCCAATCGAGATCCTGAGGCAGTGATCAAGGCCATAATCGGTCAACGGCGCAGTCAGGAAACCTTCACTTGCCAGGCAGGCATGCAACGCCTGGCACTCCTGCGTGTTTTCGAACTCGACAAATACAAAGTTGACGTACTGGCTTCTAGCCGCAATGCCACAGGCATTGAACAGACGGACGATCTTTTGCCCCCACGCGACGCAATGTGCCGCCGTTTTTTCCAGATGCTCGGTGTCCCACAGCGCGTACTCTCCAGCGCGGGCGGAAAACGCGCTGACGTTGTAGGGCGCACGACGCGCTTGCAGCACTGCAATCAGATCAGCACTGGCATAGGCCCATCCCAGCCGTAAACCCGCGAGCCCATAGGCCTTGGAAAACGTTCGCAGGCATATTGCGTTGTTGCGAATATTGACGACCTGCACACCTGGCGAGTTTTCCCGGTCCGGGGCGAACTCTGCGTACGCTTCGTCGATGATGACCGTCGTACTTTCCGGGATGGTGGCAACCAGCCTCAGCAGCTCAGCCGGCGGCAGATAGTCCCCCAGCGGATTGGATGGGTTCACCAGCACCACGACGTCCGGTTTTTGTTGCAGAGCCGTACTCAGCGCAGTTTCGTAACCTTCGCCCGCAACCGGAACCATCTCACTGTAGTCAGCGCCCAGTAGTTCGGCCCTGATTCTGTACATTTTGAAACTGTGCTGCTGAGCCACGAGGCGGCTGCCAGGTTTCAACAGACTGCGCAGTGCAATATCGATCAGTTCGTCAGACCCCGCCCCTGGCATCACTCGCGCAGGATCAACATTCCATCGCTCGCCAATAGCCGTGCGAAGCGACTTGTACGTCACCTCCGGGTACTCGCTCAGAAGCGCAGGCATCGATGTGCACAGATGCAGCGCCAGTGCCGATGCACCCAGCGGATTTTCGTTGGCATGCAAGCGAGCATCAGGCATCTCGGCGGGCACCGTAGCCTGCCCGGCCAAGACAGGGTTATCACTCGGCGAACTCATCGGCCATGCCCCCCGAGAACCTGCGCTACGAGACTTTCCAGATACCCGGTCAGCGCGATATCACGATCGAGATAAGGGATCAGCTCGCGCACCTGTGCATGCCACGCACGTCCGCGCGGACTCAGCTTGGCGCTACCGCGAATGTCTGCTGCCTGAGCTGCACAGATCAGTTCGAAGGCGATGACATAGCGCGTGTTCTGCAGCACTTCAGCCACACGACGCGCGGCAATAAGGCCGAAGGAAACCACGTCCTGAAAGTCAGCCGTGGTGGTCAGCGTCTGGATCGAAACCGGTGTGGCCAGCGAACGGTTTTCTGCAGTCAGGGAAGCCGACATGAATTGGCCGCCCATGAGGCCAAAACGCAGACCGCCATTTTCTGCACAGAGGAAAGACGGCAGACCGTTGCTGTTGGCTTTCGTCAGGAAACGATCTATTCGACGGTCGGCAAGGTTACACATCGTGATCATCGAAATCGTCAGATAATCCATGGCCGAAGCGATGTACTGCCCATGGAAATGGCCATTGTGGAACACCTCGCCATTCTCCGGCGTGACCAGCGGATTATCATTGGACGAGTTCAGTTCATTGGCCACTATCCGCTCGACAAATTCGATGGTTTCCAGTACCGGCCCCAGAATCTGCGGTGTGCAGCGAATCGAGTAGGCATCCTCGATGGGCATGGCTTCCTGGCGAACTGCGTCGGTGCGCAATGCACTCAGCTGCGATGAGAGCTCAATGTCATCGACCGCCAGTTCCGAACCTTGCAGATCGTCCCAGATGGTCTCGGCGATTTTCTGCTGGCCCAGATGCGGTTTCAACTTGTGGACGTCAGGGTGAAATGGACGTACTCGGGCCTGCAGTGACTCGAAAGAGAACGCCGAGATCGAGATGTATTGCTCAAGAAGCTGACGCGCCTCGACCACGTTCATCGCCGCGACAGCGACCATGCAGGACGTGCCATTGATCAGCGCCAGTCCTTCCTTGTAGCTCAAGTGCAACGGTTTCAGCTGCAACTGTTCAAGCGCCTGCGCCGCCGGAACGCGCACGCCATGGAGGTAAGCGTAGCCGTCACCGGTCAACATCCGCGCAACAGCCGCCAACGGTCCCAGATCACCGCTGGTGCCCAGGGAACCTTTGCTGGGAATCTCAGGAATCAGCCCGGCGTTGTAAATGGCAATGTATCGATCAAAGTTCTCCAGCGAGATCGCCGAGTTACCACGGGACAAAGAAACAATTCGTGCGAACATCGTGGCGCGGGCGACGCTGTCGGGGAAGCGCTCACCAACGTTCGTCGATACACCTTGAATAAGGTTGGATTGCAGCTCATGGGCTTTCTCGAGCGGCACAAGGTGATCCACGAACCCGCCCATGCCGGTGTTGACGCCGTAAATGACCGCCCCTTGCGCAACCAGATTTTCCAGCGCCTCTCTCGAGGCCTGGACGCGCTGTCGCGTGGCTTGCGAAGCGACCACGGTTTTCCCCGGTTGGGCAAACGCGATCAGGTCCTTGAGGCATACGTCGACTCCGGGAGTCAGTACAAACGTGCTATCGGAGGCGAAATTCCTTTCCTGAATTGTCATTTTTTCATCCTTGAACGGCGTATGACTGGTCACCGGCCCAATTGCCGATGATCACGTTAATGGTTCGGTTACCCGAGAATGCACGTCGTCCGTGCGCATACTGCAAATTATCGAGCAGAAGGATGTCGCCCTCGCCCAAATCGATATCCTGTTCCAGCCCGCGCACGGCGTGGAAAAGCGCCAGGGTCAGATCTTCCGGGAGCGGTTCACCGTCACCGAAGCACATGGCCTCCAGCAGTAGCGGGTTTTCGCGTTGCGCCGTCATCAATTCACGGGCGTCCTGCTCCCGACCGTCGATAAGCGCCCACTCGATCATGGCTGCCGCCCCCCAGAAATGCGCTTGATTGCTCCAGATATTTGCGCTGGTCAGGGGATGTGCACGCATCGGGGAAATACAGTCCTGCCAGAGGATCAGGTCCACGCCATTCCACTCGAAGTCCCATCCCCGGGCGCGGCAATGCATCTCGGCTTCAGCCTGACGGTGGGTCGAGAAAGTTTCCTGCCAACTCTTTTTCACGCCGGGCTTGAGACCGACCCGGTCTTCACTGGGTAACGTTCTACGTAATTTCAGGCCGCGCTCCGTCAGTCGTTGCAACATTGCCGGATCCACCAGACGTTCGAGTTTGCGCATGTCACCGATGACAGACTCGCCGCCCTTTCCAGCAGGCTCAACGCATACGAATGCGATGATCTCGGGAGGGCTTTTTACGTAGGCCATTTCCTGGTGAAGGATGACGGACCAGTCTGGCGGTGTGCGGGTCGCTTCCATCACCTTGCCCTGAATAGTCGAGCGCGGTGAGCTTCCACCCACGTAATCACGGGTTTCAAAGCCAAGTGCAGCAATGGCTGCCTCAAACACGCCGGGATCCCTGCACTGCCTGGCGGAGCGAATGAGCACCGCGCCGTCATCGAGCAACCGCGCACGAATGTCATCCGCGGCCTGCGAAAAAAAGTGCTTCGGATCAGCGTGTCCGCTGGTGACGAAATCAAATGGTGCTGTTGAATTGCTGCCCTTCACCTTCTCACTCCTTACGTCCCTGTAATCGTCGCATGTCCTTCCGCGGTGCATTAGATATCACCCCCTATTTACAAATTCAACAGATAGAAATATGTTTCTTCCGATAGATTTAATGCGCTCTTTCCCGCAACCACGCTGGTTCAAGGCCGCGGAAAAAAGCCAACCGATTGATATTCATGAGAAATAATTTCAAGGACGAGATGCACGAATGATCACGCAAAAAGCAGTCCTTCAGCGCGCGCAGCGGCTTCATCACCGCGGCGCAATCAACCGCGAAAGCCTTCCGGCAAGTTTTCTCAGCAAAATTCAGGCGAGCCCATTCCAATGAGCGGACCCGAAGCGCGCTCAGGCGTACTGAAACGCGGCCTGAAAAATCGACATATCCAATTGATCGCGCTGGGTGGCGCTGTGGGAACCGGGCTGTTTCTGGGTTCGGCGGGCGCACTCAAATCTGCTGGTCCGTCAATGATCCTCGGTTACGCGATTTGCGGTTTCGTCGCTTTCCTGATCATGAGGCAGTTGGGCGAAATGATCGTTGAAGAACCCGTCGCAGGCTCGTTCAGCCACTTCGCCCATAAGTATTGGGGCGGATTCGCCGGATTTCTGTCGGGATGGAATTGCTGGATGTTGTACACCCTGGTGGGCATGTCCGAACTGACTGCCGTCGGCAAATATGTTCATTACTGGTGGCCCGATATTCCGACCTGGGTGTCGGCCGCAGTCTTTTTTGTACTGATCAATGCCCTCAACCTGATCAACGTGAAAATATTCGGTGAGGCCGAATTCTGGTTCGCCATCATCAAGGTCCTGGCAGTGATCGGCATGATCGCCATGGGCAGCTATCTGCTGGTCAGCGGCCAAGGTGGCCCGCAAGCGAAGGTCAGCAACCTGTGGGAACACGGCGGATTTTTCCCACATGGACTCGGCGGACTGGCGATGTCCATGGCGGTCATCATGCTGTCCTTCGGTGGTCTGGAAATGCTCGGTTTCACCGCGGCCGAAGCCGATAAACCGCAGACCGTGATTCCCAAAGCGATCAACCAGGTGATTTATCGCATTCTGATTTTCTACGTCGGCGTACTTGTCGTGCTGCTGTCGCTGATGCCGTGGGACAGTCTGGTCATCTCACTCAATGCAGCTGGAGACACCTACAGCGCCAGTCCTTTCGTTATGGTGTCGTCGATGCTCGACAGCGCCACCGCGGCGCACATTCTCAATTTTGTAGTGCTGACCGCTGCGCTGTCGGTCTATAACAGCGGTACTTATTGCAACAGCCGCCTATTACTGTGCCTGGCCGAGCAAGGTGATGCTCCGCAAAGCCTGACCAGGATCGATCGGCGCGGCGTCCCCGTACGCTCGATTCTTGCGTCTGCCGCTGTGACCCTGTTTGCCGTGCTGATGAACTACGTAATCCCGCAATATGCGTTGGAGCTGCTGCTGTCACTGGTGGTTGCGACGCTGGTGATCAATTGGGTGATGATCAGCCTTTCCCACTTCAAGTTTCGCCAACATCTGAACAGGGCCGGGCGCAAGCCATTATTCAAAGCACTCTGGTACCCCTACGGTAACTATGTGTGCCTTGCATTCCTGGCCTTCATCCTCGGCGTCATGCTGCTCGACCCCGTCATTCGCATCGCGGTGTACGCGATTCCCCTGTGGATCGGATTGATGTGGTTTTGTCATGGCATCAAGCATCGACGCACTGCTGCGCAGGGCCTCTACGGGGAAACCTGAACCACTGAGCGCCCCCACCGATCAAGTCGCGCCGGTAGCTCTACTTGCGCGGCTTGATCCGCGCAGTCGCCTCGGCCACCAACGGATCATCCGGCCAATAATGCTTCGGATAGCGCCCCTTCAAATCCTTCTTCACCTCGGCATAGGTGCTGCGCCAGAAATTGGCCAGATCCTGCGTCACCTGCACCGGCCGCCGCGCAGGCGATAGCAGATGCAATTTTACCACCTGCCGCCCGCCGGCAATCCGCGGCGTATCCGCCAGCCCGAACAATTCCTGCAAACGCACCGCGAGAATAGGTGGAAACTCGCTGTAATCCAGACGAATCGACGACCCCGACGGCACGCTCAAATGATGCGGCGCCAGCTCATCGAGCTTTTGCGGCAACGGCCAGAGCAGCAGATTACGGACGATGCTCGACAGATCCAGGCTGGCAAAATGGCTGAGCCGTGAGACCTTGCCCAGATAGGGCATCAGCCAACCTTCGAGGGTGTTCAGCAACGTCGCGTCGCTTACATCCGGCCACTGACTGTCATCCTGATGGTTCAACTCCAACTGCCGCAACAACGCCACCCGCGCCTGCCACTGACGCAGTTCCGGCGTCCATGGCAGCAGCTCCAGACCTTTGCGCCGCACCAGATTGACCAGCGCCTGACTGCGCGCATTTTCATCGAGGCCGGTCAGCGGTTCACGGCTGAGAATCAGCTCGCCGACCTTGCGCTGCCGCTCGGCGCGAAGCACGCCTTCGCGCTCGTCCCAGTCCAGTTGATCGACGTTGCGCACCTGTTCGGCCAGCACCGAATCGAACAGCGCCGGATCGAAATCCGCTGCCAGATAAATCCGTTCTTCGCGCTGGCCCTGACGGCTGCCAAGATCAGCGATGACGATCCACGGCTCTTTCATCAGGCTGTCAGCTTCGGCGAACAGCGCCGCACGACCGTTGGCCAGACGATATTCAGCGCCACCGGCTCGCCGCTGTTGCGCGACGCGATCCGGATAAGCCAGCGCCAGCAAGGCACCGAGCCAGCGCGGATGATCGGGATCGCTGACCGGCTCGCTGGCCTTGCCACGCAGATAACCACGATATTGCCGCGCCAATTGCTTAGCGCGCTGCACCCCGCCCTGCGCACCACGGGCGGCACGTTCCTCGCCGGACAGCAGCACCAAGCGACTATGCAAATCCGCGCCGGCGCCACGCAAGATATCGCGCTCGCCGAGCAACGCGGCGACGTCACAGGCCATGTCCGCCAGACCCAACGCCTGACCCCGCAGCAACAAATGACCGATGCGCGGATGCGCCGGCAATTCAGCCATGGCCTGACCGTGCGTGGTCAGAGATTCGCCTTCCAGCGCGCCAAGTCGCTGTAACAGATCCTGCGCCTGTGCATAAGCCGCCGCCGGTGGAAGATCCAGCCAGACCAGTTCCCCCGGCGTCACGCCCCAACGCCCCAGTTGCAGCGCGAGGCTGGCGAGATCCGCCGAAAGAATTTCCGCACTGCCATAAGCCGCCAGCTGTTCGTGCTGATCCTGCGACCACAAGCGATAGCAAACGCCCGGCTCGAGTCGCCCTGCCCGGCCCGCACGCTGGGTGGCGCTGGCCTTGGAAATCCGCTGAGTATCGAGGCGCGTCATGCCGCTGCCCGGATCGAAACGCGGCACCCGCGCCAGCCCGGCATCAATGACTACGCGCACGCCATTGATGGTCAGACTGGTCTCGGCGATGTTGGTCGCCAGCACCACTTTGCGCTGACCGGCCGGGGCCGGATCAATCGCCGCACGTTGTGCGTTGAGGTCGAGTTCACCGTGCAACGGACACAGCAACACATCGCCGCGCTCACCAATGGCGTCGGCCAATTGTTGATGCACACGACGGATTTCCGCCTGCCCCGGCAGAAACACCAACAGGCTGCCGGTTTCATCGTGCAGCGCTTCGAGCACGGTTTGCGTGACACGTTGGTCGATATATTCGCCGGGCTGAAACGGCCGGCCCCAGCGCATCGTCACCGGATACATGCGGCCTTCGCTGCGCAGGATCGGCGCATCATCGAGCAACCCGGCCAGACGCTCGCCTTCCAGCGTGGCCGACATCAACAAAATCTTCAGCGGCTGTTCAGCTCGGAACAGCTCGCGACCGTTCAAACTGAGCGCCAGCGCCAGATCGGCATCGAGGCTGCGTTCGTGGAATTCGTCGAAGATCAGCAAGCCCACGCCTTCCAGCGCCGGGTCATCCTGCAAGCGACGAGTGAGAATGCCTTCGGTGACCACTTCGATGCGTGTGTTGGGGCCGACCTTGCTGTCGAGACGAATGCGGTAACCAACGGTTTCACCGACCTTCTCGCCCAGCTCGCTGGCCAGACGTTCCGCCGCTGCGCGCGCGGCCAGACGGCGCGGTTCAAGCATCAGAATGGTCTGCCCGGCCAGCCACGCTTCATTGAGCAAAGCCAAGGGCACGCGGGTGGTTTTACCGGCGCCGGGCGGTGCTTCGAGCACGACTTCGTGGCGCGTCGCCAAGGCTTCACGCAGGGCGGGTAAAACGTCATCGATTGGCAAAGAATTCATGCTGGCTCCCAAACAGAGGGCCGAGTATAACGGCGAACTGCTGGGCGTTCGTCAGGGTCTTAATTCCAGACGACTACGCTTCGTTATCAGATGACTCAGGAGATTTTCCCATGCGCTTACCTTTTCGCCTGATCGGCGGTGTACTGGTCGCCACCCTGCTCACGCAAATCACCGCGTGCGGTTCGATTTTCTACCCGGACCGGCGCGGTCAGATCGACGGCAAGATCGACCCGGCGATTGCCGTGCTCGACGCCGTGGGCTTGCTGTTCTACGTCATTCCCGGCCTGATCGCGTTTGCCGTCGACTTTGCCACCGGTGCGATCTACTTTGAACCGGGCCACACCGCGCAGATCGACCCGGCCAAACTCAAGCAAGCCATCGGCCCGGACGGTCAGGTCGATAATCACAAGTTGCAGGCTATTCTCGAAAGCGAGTTGGGCCGAGACTTTCCTCTCGACGATCCGCGCCTGATTCAACACAAGGGCAGCACTCAACAATTGGCGATGTTCGGCCTGCAACCCGCCGCTTAATAAGGAAGTTAAATGACCTCCAGCCCCGAACACGCCCGCCTGCTACGGCTGGCGACCCGCGCCTCGGTGGCGGTCGCGTGCACACTGATCATCGCCAAAGCCATCGCCTGGTGGCTGAGCGGTTCGGTGAGCATGCTCGCCGGCCTCACCGACTCGGCGCTGGATGGCGTCACTTCGCTGCTCAATCTGCTGGCGGTGCATTACGCGCTGCGCCCGGCCGATGACGATCACCGTTATGGCCACGGCAAAGCGGAATCGCTGGCGGGGATGGCGCAGGCGCTGTTCATTGGCGGCAGTGCGGTGTTGATTGCGTTTCAGGCCTACGAACGCATCCAGCACCCGGAACCGCTTGGCGCGCCGTGGATCAGCATTGGCGTGATCATTTTCTCATTGCTGCTGACGGTGGCCTTGCTGGTGCTGCAGCATCGAGTGATCAAGCAGACCGGCTCCAACGCCGTGCGTGCCGACTCACTGCATTACCGATCCGATCTGTTACTCAACGGCAGTATTCTGGTGGCGCTGATGTTGGCCGGGTTCGGCTGGCATCAACTGGATGCCTGGTTCGGACTCGGCATTGCGGCCTATATCCTGTGGAGTGCAATCCAGATCGCCCGGGAAAGTTTTTCGGTGTTGATGGATGAGGAACTGCCAACCGACGTCAGCCAGCACATGCTCGAACTGGCGTGCAGTGTGCCCGGCGTGTTGGGCGCGCATGACTTGCGCACGCGGATTTCCGGCAACCACTGGTTTGTGCAGTTGCACCTGGAGTTGCCGGGGGAATTGACCTTGTCAGTGGCGCACGGCATCAGTGATCAAGCCGCCGATGCCATTCACAAGGCCTACCCGCGAGCCGAAGTGCTGGTGCACGCCGATCCGATAAAAGCAGCGACAAGCCGCGAGCCGCAAGCTTCAAGCTTGTAGCTGGAAACTTGCAGCTCGCCGCTGCTCTTACTGGACCTGATAGCCGCGACTGCTCAGGCAATTGCCCTGAGCCTGGCGATACGCCTGAACCACTTCAGGCGCTGGCTGATAGGTCGCGGTGCGCGGATCAAAACCGCTTTGCTGCACGGCGTACTGATAGCACTGGTAACCGTCTTGCTGCGCCTGCTCCGGCGACTGGCCGTTGGCCGGGTACGCTTCAACGTCATAGCCTTGAGACTGCGGTTGCGGCTGCTGCTGAACCGGCGGTTCGACCACGATGTAATCCTGCGTCGCTTCCTGATACGCGTAGTAGGAACCAGCGGCGAGGAACAGCAGCGAACCACCGATCCACACTTCTCGGGCGTAATCCGGCAAATACTGGATGCGGATCCCGCGCGGCGGTTGCACAACGATGTAGCGCGGGCCTTGCGGGCGATACCAGTAACCGCCGGAAAAGAAGTAATCCTGCCCGCGATACGGCACGCGGTAATCGCGATCCGGGAAGCGGTCGATCACGTGCCCCGGCCGATATTGCGGGCCAGGCCCCCAACCGTTGCCGTGACCGTCTGGACGCCCAGGCCAGCGATTGTCGTTGGGCCGATTGTTGGTCTGCCAATGCTGGTTGTTGTAGCCGTTCTGCGGGCGCTCGTCGCGGTAGTAACCCTGACGCGGTTCCTGGGTCTGGCGCACGGCGTCGGGCCGTGGCTGGATCGGCAGGCTGTTGGCCGGCAGTTGCGGCGGCGGTGGTGGCTGCCGCACCGGATTGGGGTTGTAGGCCGGGCGATTCTGGTCGCGGTTCTGCCACTGGCCATTGTTGTTGCCGTTGTGCTCGAACTGGCGGCTGTTGTCGCCACGAATGATCTCGTTGTTCTGCGGACGCGGTTGATTCTGTTGCGGCTGATTCTGCGATGGATTGTTCTGCGGACGCGGCTGATTGTTGCCGCCACGGCCCTGATTGTTGCCCTGATGATCCTGGCCGTGGCCTCCGCCATCCGGGCCGCGATTCTGTGGCTCATCGGCAAGCGCTTGCACACTGACACTCACACACAGCAAACCAACACCGGCCAGACGCCAGATGCGCGAATTCATGCTTTTTCTCACTGCGGGGCCTGCAAATGTAAGAGGACTTGTCACTAAGACCGGGAATACACACGCCCGGTTCTGCAACAGGTTATCAGTCGCGCAACTTATTTATTGAGCGCCCGACATGAAATCGCAGGCAAGAAAAAAGGGAGACCCGTCGGCCTCCCTTCTAGAGAACTTCGTCCTGGCTCGACGCTTTTGACGTCGGCTCACCTCACGCCGTCTTCTGGACAGTGTGCAGCTCGGGGGCCGGCACAACCCCGGTGGGGGTGGCGGCCGCGGCAGGCCGGATAGGGCGGGCCGCGTGGACTGTGTTACCGAGCAGTGATTCTGGTGATAAGAATAGGCCTGAGGCGGCGACAGAGGATTGCGAAGATTGCTGAAATAAACACCACTTGCGCAATTTTTAACCCTGGATAGATAATCCGCCGCAATAGTTACAACCAAGGACAGATTGATGAGCAAACTCGACCGTTACGACCTGAGCATTTTGGCGGAATTGCAGCGCGACGCCCGCATCTCCAACCAGGAATTGGCCGAGCGCATCGGTCTGTCACCCTCCCCTTGCTCACGCCGGGTCAAGCAACTGGAAGACGACGGGTATATTTCGCGCCAGGTGGCATTGCTCGATCGCAAAATGCTTGGGTTGAGCCTGACGGCTTATGTGCTGATCGGCATGGACCGGCATACACCGGAGCGTTTCGAGAACTTCGAGGCAGCGATTCGCACGTTGCCGCAGGTGTTGGAGTGCAGTCTGGTGACGGGCGTGGATGCCGATTACCAGTTGAAAGTGGTGGTGCCGGATATGGATCACTATCAGAAATTGTTGCTGGGGCATTTGACGCGGATTGAAGGGGTGACCAGTGTTCGCTCGAGTTTTGTTCTGAATCAGGTGTTGAGCAGCACCGAACTGCCGCTGACTCATTTGCGTAGCTGATCAAGGGCACCCTCACCCCAGCCCTCTCCCCCAGGAGAGGGAGCCGACCGAGGTGTCTGCTGTCATACATCGACCTGAAAGATTGAGTCGATTATGGATTCACAACAGAACGTTCAGGTCGGCGTATTTTGCGAGCATTCCCCGGTCAGTCCCCTCTCCCTCTGGGAGAGGGCTAGGGTGAGGGCAAAGGCTTCGGATCAGACCCAGATCAATGCCACCCCACACACCTTGGCGTATACTCGCCGCGCCCTTTTAGCCCCATGCGCGCCGGAGAAACCCAATGGATCCAGCATTATTAGAAGAGTGGATGATGACCGGCCTGGTCAGCATCCTGATCATTTTCATGGGTTTCATCGTCTGGGATCTGGCGAAGAAGTCCAAGGCCGGGCGCTTTGGCTCGTTCATTCTGTTCTTCGTGCTGGGCCTGGGCGTGGCCGCGTTCATCATCAAGAGTGTGGTGATCGGCCTGATCGAATCCGGCGCTTTATAAGCGCGCCGGCACTTCCTTCCACTGGCCCTGATCAAGCCCTTCGATCGTCCAGTCACCAATCCTGACCCGCACCAGGCGCAACGTCGGCAACCCGACCGCCGCGGTCATGCGCCGTACCTGACGATTACGCCCTTCGCGAATCACCAATTCCAGCCATGAAGTCGGAATGGTCGCGCGAAAGCGTACCGGCGGATTGCGCGGCCACAACTGCGGCTCATCCAGTTGCCGCGCTTCGGCAGGCAAGGTCATACCGTCGTTCAATTCGACGCCGTCACGCAAACGCTGCAGCTGTTCGGCTGTCGGCACGCCCTCAACCTGTACCCAGTACGTCTTCGCCAGTTTGTGTTTCGGGTCGGCGATGCGCGCCTGCAACTGCCCGTCGTTGGTCAGCAGCAACAAGCCTTCACTGTCGCGATCAAGGCGTCCGGCCGGGTAGATACCGGGCACATTAATGTAATCCTTGAGCGTCGCCCGCCCTTCACCGTCGCTGAATTGCGTGAGCACATCGAACGGTTTGTTGAACAGGATCAGTTTCGGCTCGGCCGGTGGTGCCTTGGCAACACGGCGCGGGGAAGAAGACTGAGGCTTCACGCCAGGACGGCGGGAAGGTGGACGTGGAGGACGGGACATGGCGAAAAGAACATCTAACGGTCAGGGCTGCCAATGCTAGTAGCCTGACCGTTAAATGACCATCAACAAATCAGCGGAACGGCGGTTCGTCGAAGCTGCGCAGTTTGCGCGAGTGCAGCGAGTTGAGTTCGGTGCGCAGCAGATCCACCGCTTCGATGCCGATCTTCAAGTGCTGGCTGACCGCGCGTTCATAGAAGGCGTTGGCCGAACCCGGCAGCTTGATTTCGCTGTGCAGAGGTTTATCCGAGACGCACAGCAACGTACCGTACGGCACCCGCAAGCGATAACCCTGCGCGGCAATCGTGCCGCTTTCCATGTCTACCGCGACGGCGCGGGACAGGTTGATCAACGGCCGTTCCTGCGCCCAACGCAATTCCCAGTTACGGTCGTCGTAGGTCAGAACGGTGCCGGTACGCAGGCGTTTTTTCAGGTCATCGCCCTTCTCGCCGGTGACATTCGCCGCTGCCTGTTGCAACGCCATTTGCACTTCGGCCAGCGCCGGGATCGGAATGTTCGGTGGCACCACACGGTCGAGAATGCCATCGCGACGCATGTAAGCGTGGGCCAGCACATAGTCACCAATGGTCTGCGACTGACGCAGGCCACCGCAGTGACCGATCATCAGCCAGCAATGCGGACGTAGCACCGCCAAGTGGTCGGTGATGTTCTTGGCATTGGACGGGCCGACGCCGATGTTGACTAGCGTGACGCCGTGGCCATCGCTGGCGATCAGGTGATAGGCCGGCATCTGGTAACGGTGCCAGACCACACCGGCAGCAATCGCCGACGCCTCGCCGTGATCCATGCCTTTCTCGATGATCACGTTACCCGGCAACACCATGCGCACGAAACGCGGGTCACTGCGCAGTTGCTCCAGACCATGAACGATGAACTGGTCGACGTAGCGGTGATAGTTGGTCAGCAGAATCCACGGCTGCACATGGCGCCAGTCGCTGCCGGTGTAGTGCACCAGACGCCGCAGCGAGAAGTCCACACGCGCGGCGTCGAACAGCGCCAGCGGCAGCGGATCGGTGTTTTCCCAATCGTACAGGCCGTCGGCGATGCCATCGGTGGCGGCGGACAGATCGGTACTCGGGAACACCCGCGCCAGCACGGCAGCGGTGACGCCGGAACCGGCCAGTTCATCGCCCTGCTCGACCACATACGGATACGGAATGTTCTGCTGACTGACGCCGACTTCCACGGTCACGGTGAAGTCGTGCATCAACGGCACAAGCTGCTCGAGCAGGTATTTGCGAAACGCCGCCGGGTGGGTAACGGTGACGCTGTAAGTGCCTGGCAGTTGCACCTTGGCGTAAGCGCGGGTGGTCTGCGGGACTTCGCCCTGGCAGTGATAGGTCAGACGCAGTTCGGGATAACGAAACAGAGCACGCTGCGCAGCGTCGGGTTCGACGCGATCCTTGAGGTAACGCTTGAGCGCCGAGTTCAGCGCAGTGGTGGCCCGCTCATGCAGCTCGGCCAGACGATCCACGGCTTGTTCGGCGGTTTGAACGACAATAAACGCTTCGGTCACGATCAGCTTCCTGTGTTCTGACTTGCAGAGCTTCATCTTGCCTGCATCGTGGCGTCACGGGAACAGTGGCATGTTGGCAACCGCACAATATGTCAGGCATACCCGATCCCTGTAGGAGTGAGCCTGCTCGCGATAGCAGTCTACCTGTCGACATTTGCATTGACTGATACACCGCTATCGCGAGCAGGCTCACTCCTACAAGGGATTTGTGGTGGGTCAGAGAATCTGTGGCGTTGAGCGGGCGACGATGGCTTCGACGTCCAGCCCACGCGGCAAGGCGCCGTAGGCGCGGCCACCACCGCTCAGGCGGCTGGCAATAAAGGCATCGCTGACAGCTGAGTTCCCGGCCTCCAACAGGAGCTTGGCCTGCAAACCAAGCGCGATGTCTTCAGTCAGTTGCCGCGCCCGATACTGAATGTCGCTGGTATCCTTGAACTGCGCCTGCAATTGCTGAATATGCGCAGCCAAACGCTTGTCACCATGACCGTCACCGAGTTCGCTGAACAACACATCCAGCACACCCGGCTCTTTCGATAACGCGCGCAGCACATCCAGACACTGCACGTTCCCCGAGCCTTCCCACGTCGAGTTCACCGGCGCCTCGCGGTACAGACGCGGCAGAATACTGTCCTCGACATACCCGGCACCGCCCATGCATTCCGCTGCTTCGTTGATCATCCCCGGCGCACGTTTGCAGATCCAATATTTGCCCACCGCTGTCACCAGCCGCGCGAATTGCGCTTCATGGCGATCATCCAGATGATCCAGCGCCTTGCCCATGCGCAAACTCAGGGCCAGCGCGGCTTCGCTTTCCAGGGCCAGATCGGCCAGCACGTTTTGCATCAATGGCTGCTCGCTGAGCAGTTTGCCGCCGACCTTGCGGTGCGCGCAGTGATGACTGGCCTGGGTCAGCGCCTGACGCATCAGCGAACTGGAACCGACCATGCAATCGAAGCGAGTCATCGCCACCATTTCGATAATGGTCGGCACACCGCGCCCTTCTTCCCCGACCATCCACGCCAGCGCGCCACGAAACTCCACTTCACTGGAAGCGTTGGACTGGTTGCCGAGTTTGTTTTTCAGGCGCTGGATATAGAACTGATTACGCGTGTCGTCCGGGCGATGGCGTGGCAGCAGGAAGCAGCTCAAACCCTTGTCGGTCTGTGCCAGCGTGAGGAACGCATCGCACATCGGCGCCGAGCAGAACCACTTGTGCCCGACCAGTTCATAGGCCTGCCCCGGACCACTGGCGCCGACCGGGTAAGCCTTGGTGGTGTTGGCGCGCACGTCGGTGCCGCCCTGTTTCTCGGTCATGGCCATGCCGATGGTCACGCCGGCCTTGTGCGTCATGCCGACGTTGCGCGGATCGTATTCGCTGGCGAGGACTTTCGGCAGCCATTGCTCAGCGATGTTCGGCTGCAAGCGCAGGGCCGGCACGCTGGCAAAGGTCATGGTCAACGGGCAACCGCTGCCGGCCTCGGCTTGGCTGTGCAAATAAGTCATCGAGGCGCGGGCGACATGGGCGCCGTCCTGTGGATGCGCCCACGGCAATGACGTCAGTCCGTGTTCGATCGCCGTGCGCATCAGCTCGTGATAAGCCGGGTGAAACTCCACCAGATCGATGCGATGGCCATAACGGTCATGGCTGGCGAACGTTGGTTTGTTCTGGTTGGCGAGGAACCCGGCTTCCATCAACGGACCACCGGCGAGCGCGCCGTAAGCATCGATCCGCGACTCCGCCCAACCAGCACCAAAACGTCGCGACCATTCCTGCAACGGCAGGTCGATGCGGTACAGATTGGTGCCGTCCAGCGACGGTGGCTGGTTGGTGACTTCGTGGGTTTCGGCGAACTGATGCAGGTTCATGACGGGGCTCCTTTGGGCAACCAAGGAACTCAGTTAAGCACCGCACCGCGACGGGTCAAAGTGTCATACCAGCCGAATTTGCGGCGCTTTTACCCTGTCAGCAGCACAGTACCCGACGCTCCAGAGCCGCCTGCAAATCTTCGAATTTGACCGGTTTGTTCAAGTAATCGACCGGCGCCCCCGTGGCGCAAAGCTCTCGGTCAGCGGTCAACGCCAACATGAACACCGGCAAATTCGTGCAGCCCGGCAAGGCGTGAATCTGGCAGCACAACGATGCGCCATCGTGAGCGGGTAGCAGACAATCGATCAGCACTGCGTCGAAGGTCTCTCGTTGCAAGCAATCCAATGCCGCCGCGCCGTTGTCGGCGGTACGCACGCGAAAACCGAGCTTGAGCAACATGCCGCGCATCACCAGTTGATTGACACTGTTGTCGTCCACCAGCAGCACCGTGCAATCCTGTGGTGCACGCACGCAATCGCGCGAAGGCGCGCAGATCGGCGCAGTTTCGACCACTGGCAGTTCAAACTCGACGTCCAGTTGGAAGCGACTGCCACGCCCGGGCTCCGAGCGATGTGTGAGCTTGCCACCGAGCAACTCGACCAACTGTCGGCAAATCGCCAGACCAACGCCCAGGCCGCCGTATTCGCGGGTCATCGAACCGTCGAGCTGGAAGAAGCGCTGGTACATCGTCGCTTCGCCCAGATCGGTAAAACCGATACCGGTGTCGATCACTGCAAACGACAGCGCCAGACGATTATCCGTCGACGGCTTACCAGTGACGCGCAATGCCAAACCACCGATGCGAGTGAACTTGATCGCGTTATCCAGCAGACACTCCAGGCATTGCGCGAGTTTGGCGCTGTCGCCGTGCAGGCGATCCGGCAGGGTCGGCAGCACCTCGACTTTGAAGTCCAGCGACTTGCTCGACGCATTGCCCTCGAACTGCACCCGCAACGCCTCGACCACACCACGCAGGCTGAAACTGCCCGGCGCGGCCTTGAGTTTTCCGGCCTGCAACTCGGTGAGGGTGAGAATGCCGTTGACCATGCGCATCATGTCGCGGGCAGATCCTGCGGCGGTTTGCTGATATTGCTCCAGCTCCGGATCCAGCTCGACGGTCTGCATCAGTTCCAGCGAACCGATCACACCGTTCATCGGCGTGCGCAGTTCGTGGGTCAGGGTCGCGAGGAATTCGTCTTTGAGCTTGTTGCTGTGCGCCAGTTGCTGGTTGAGCACTTCGAGCTTCTGCCCGGCGTCGTACAGCGTCTGCGCCTGTTGCTCGCGCATCGCGTTGATACGGTCCGCCAGTGCCAGCGACAGCAGCGCCACCTCGATCGCCGAGCCGATCTGGCTGGCATACATCGTCAGGAACACGTTCGGCAGCAAGCCGAGCACCATCAGCGTGTTAACGATGCCGCCGAGCAGGAACGCCGACCAGGCGATGATGAAATAACGCGCCACGCGCAAGCCGCGCCACCAGGCCAGAATCCCGGCGGCGAAAATCACCACAGTGAAGGTCAGCGCCAGTATCGTCGCCAAGCGCAGCGACAGCGCGTAACTGGTCATCAGCGACAAACCAACCACCAGCGCGCCGAACGCGATCAGTGCAATCAGCAAGCGATCAAGCCAGCGGCTATGGTTTTTGGTCTGCAGGAAACTGCGGGCGAACTGACTGCCGAACAGCCCCGCACAGCCGATGAAAAATGGCGTGGCTGCGTTGGCCCACCAAGGATTATCCGGCCAGAAATACTCGACGGCAGCGCCATTCACCGACAACTGATAAAGGCCGAACGAGGCAATGTAGAAGATGTAATAGAGGTAACTGGTGTCGCGCACGCTGAGGTAGATGAACAGGTTGTAAACCACCATCCCCAGCAGCACGCCGTAAATGATGCCCAGCACATACAGGCGCACCGGTTGGTCTTCGAGATACGCGGTGCTCGACCACAACGTCACCGGTGCCTGGATCGAGCCTTCGCTCGCCAGTCGCAAGTACACGGTTTGCTGTTGGTCCGGTTTGAATGAAAGGTCGAACAAATAATTGTTCTGGCGGATCTCGCGGCTAGCGAACGGCAAGGCGTCGCCGGTTTGCCGGACGAGGCGGTAGTCGCCATTGGCATCGGGCATGTACAGGTCGAGATGGTCGAGCGGTGGATAAGCCAGTTCCAGCAGCCAGGTACGCTGGGCAGCGGGATTGCTCGGGCGGTAATGCAGGTCGATCTTCAGCCAGAACGCTGAGCGCGAATAACCGGCATTGAGCGTGTCTTTATCTTGGGCTTTGAAATTGCCGGCGGCAGCCTGCGCGCGAACATCGGCAATGCTCGCCTGACCACTCGGGTCTTCGAACACTTGCAGCGACCGGCCCAGAGGAAGGCTCTGGGTGAATTCGTCGAATTCGACGGCGCTCGCCATAAGGGGCAAGCAGAACAGCAACATCAGCAAATAGCGCATTGAAGCCCCAGCGTGGCTCGTCCGGTTGTGTCAGGAAGCCCCCCATTCCCTTTGAGTAGACGTAAAACCGGTATTACCTGTTATTGGTTTGGATCCAGACTAGCATAGCCGTTGATGGCCATTGAGCACCATCGAAACTTTTCCTACAAAGGCTCTAGAACGGGCGTTCCAGAGCAAAGCATCGAGATAGAGCTGTTGGGTTGGTCAGGTTGTGACAGTACGGTCGGATTCTCTTGCCAGGTTATCGGCCAGGCACAAAGGCACTGAACCCGAAAATCAGCTTTGGTGGTAAGCTCGCGCACCATGAATATCTACAGCTCCCGCCCCGTTGTCCTCTGTCTCTCCGGCCACGACCCCAGTGGTGGCGCCGGCTTGCAGGCAGATATCGAAGCCCTGCTCGCGCAGGGTTGCCATGCGGCTCCGGCCGTCACCGCCCTGACCGTGCAAGACACCGTCAACGTCACTGACTTCCGCGTCCTCGACCGTGAGTGGGTGTTGGCCCAGGCCAATGCCGTGCTCAACGACTCCGAAGTCGCTGCTGTCAAACTGGGCATGCTCGGTTCGCTGGAAATGGTCGACACCGTTGTCGAACTGCTCTCGGCGCACCCGCATTTGCCGGTGGTCTGCGACCCGGTGCTGCGCGCCGGTGGCGGCGGTCGCCTGGGCAAGGACGAGGTCGGCTACGCGATGCGCGAACGTCTGCTGCCGCTGTCGATCATTGCCACCCCTAACCTTCCTGAAGCGCGCATCCTCGCCGAACTGCCCGAAGGCACCGCGGACGAGTGCGCTGAAAAACTCCTGCCGTTCGTCAAAAACCTGCTGATCACCGGCGGCCACGGCGACGAAACTGAAATCCATAACCGCGTGTACAGCCGCGACGGCCTGCGTGAAACGTTTATCTGCCAGCGTCTGCCGGGCAGCTATCACGGCTCCGGCTGCACCTTGGCCAGCGCGCTGGCCGGTCGACTGGCGCAAGGCGAACACCTGGCCAGCGCCGTGCGCAGTGCACTCGATTACACCTGGCGCACCCTGCGCGATGCCGAACAACTGGGCAAAGGCCAGTTCGTCCCGCGTCGCCTGCCGCTGGATTTCTGCTCGTAACGTCGTGAGGTCTGCCCGATGAAACTACGTGGCCTGTATGCCATTACCGACAGCGAGCTGCTGGCCGGCAAGTTTCTGTCTTATGTAGAGGCGGCGCTGGAAGGCGGCGTCACCCTGCTGCAATACCGCGACAAGAGCAGCGACGAGGCCCGCCGTTTGCGCGAGGCCGAAGCGCTGCGTGATCTGTGCGAGCGCTACAAGACGCAGTTGATCATCAACGATGATGCCGAACTGGCCGCGCGGCTTAACGTCGGCGTGCACCTTGGTCAGACCGACGGCCCACTGTCGCCGACCCGCGCCCTGCTCGGTTCAAAAGCGATCATCGGTTCGACCTGTCACGCGCAAATCGCGCTGGCCGAGCAAGCCGCCAAAGAAGGCGCGAGTTACGTCGCCTTCGGCCGCTTCTTCAACTCCAACACCAAGCCCGGCGCGCCGACCTGCAGCCTCGATCTGCTCGACCAAGCCAAGCGCACGCTGCACCTGCCGATCTGCGCGATTGGCGGCATCACCCTCGACAACGCTGCACCGCTGGTGGCCCATGGCGTCGACCTGCTCGCCGTGGTCCACGGTCTGTTTGGTGCCGAAAGCAGCGCCGAAGTGACCCGCCGCGCCCGCGCGTTCAATGATTTACTGAAAGTCTGATTTGAGAGCCCGATCATGTCTCGTTCCGAAACCCTGTTTGCCAATGCCCAGAAACACATCCCCGGTGGCGTGAACTCGCCCGTTCGTGCGTTCAAGAGCGTTGGCGGTACGCCGTTGTTCTTCAAGCACGCTGAAGGCGCCTACGTCACTGACGAAGACGACAAGCGTTATGTCGATTACGTCGGCTCGTGGGGCCCGATGATCCTCGGCCACAGCCACCCGGACGTGCTCGACGCGGTGCGCAATCAGCTGCAACACGGCTTGTCCTACGGCGCGCCGACCGCGATGGAAACCGAGATGGCCGACCTGGTCTGCTCGCTGGTGCCATCGATGGACATGGTGCGCATGGTCAGCTCTGGCACCGAAGCAACCATGAGCGCGATCCGTCTGGCCCGTGGTTACACCGGCCGCGACAGCATCATCAAGTTCGAAGGCTGCTACCACGGTCACTCCGACAGCCTGCTGGTCAAGGCCGGTTCCGGCGCACTGACCCAAGGCGTGCCAAGTTCGGCCGGCGTGCCGGCGGCATTCGCCAAACACACTCTGACCCTGCCCTTCAACGACATCGACGCTGTGGAAAAGATGCTCGCTGAAGTGGGTGAGGACGTGGCGTGCATTATTGTTGAGCCGGTGGCCGGCAACATGAACTGCGTGCCGCCAGCGCCAGGTTTCCTCGAAGGTCTGCGTTCGCTGTGCGACAAGCATGGCGTGGTGCTGATTTTCGACGAAGTGATGACCGGTTTCCGCGTTGCCCTCGGCGGTGCTCAGGCGTACTACGGGGTCAATCCTGACCTGACCACCTTCGGCAAGATCATCGGCGGCGGCATGCCGGTTGGCTGCTTCGGCGGCAAGCGCGAAATCATGGAGCGCATCGCGCCGCTGGGTCCGGTGTATCAGGCCGGCACGTTGTCGGGTAACCCGCTGGCCATGGCCGCTGGCTTGACCACTTTGCGTTTGATCAGTCGTCCAGGCTTTCACGCCGAGCTGACCGACTACACCACGCGTCTGCTCGACGGCCTGCAACAACGCGCCGATGCCGCCGGCATTCCATTCGTGACCACCCAGGCTGGCGGCATGTTCGGTCTGTACTTCAGCGGCGCCGATGACATCGTCACCTTTGAAGACGTGATGGCCAGCGACGCTGCGTTGTTCGGTCGCTTCTTCCACCTGATGCTGGAAGGTGGCGTGTATCTGGCACCGAGCGCCTTCGAAGCCGGTTTCACCTCGATCGCCCACGGCGAAGCCGAGTTGAAACTGACACTGGACGCTGCCGAGCGCGCCTTCGCTGCACTGAAGTAATCGCCGTACCGCTGACGTTGGCTATCGCCAGCGTCAGCATTCACCTACACCCACGCTGTTTTTCCGATGCTCCTGCTAAAAATCTCCCCTAAAGTGGGCGATATATTCCCCGCGCAGCAGAAAAACGAGTAAAGACTTTGTAAGGTTGGCCCTGCTTATTTCATAATGCGCGCTTATTGGATCCCTCGATGGGTCCGCGTGCCCTTCAGAGGTAAGTCGATTCCCATGAACCGCACCGGCCGCACCCTTGCCTTGGGCTGCCTGTTGCTCCTTCAGCCCCTGCTCGCGCATGCACAAGCAGGCGGCAACTCGTTGTTGATCCCGGCGATGGGTCGTTGCACCCTCAATACTCAGCCGCAAGACGTCACGCAGGCCTTGGCCGCGTGCCAGAAAGCGGCGGACGAAGGGGATGCGCAAGCGCAATACGAGTTGGGTGAGTTCTACTACGACGGCAAGAATGCGCCGCGCGACCTCAATCAAGCCCTGAGCTATTTCGAAAAAGCCTCGTTGCAAGGCCACGCTCAGGCGCAATTCAAACTGGGCACCATGTTCTTCCACGGTGAAGGCGTGCAAGCCAACAACATTCAGGCGTATATCGTGCTGAAGATGGCGGCGGTCAACGGCGCTGAAGACGCGCTGGACACGGCCGACGAAGTCTCCGAAAAAATGTCCCGCGAAGATCTCGAAACCGCCACCCAGGTGCTCGGGCAAATTTTCCGTAAATACCTGATGGAACTGCAGAGCGCCGATGGGCGTACGCCGTTCTCGCCTCTTCCCTGATCAGCGATAGTTCCCACGCTCTGCGTGGGAATTCATCCAGTGACGCTCCGCGTCACCGACGCAGAGCGTCGAGGGCGGCATTCCCACGCAGAGCGTGGGAACTATCAGCATCCAGAATCTGCTGTTACTTCTCAGGCATCGGCATCGGAAACGGCATCACATTGCCGACCGCGCCGCGGGCTTCGCTGATTTTCGGGGTACCCAGACGCTCCACCTCGTCGATGCGCACAATCGAGTGCATCGGCACAAAGCTGCGCACCACGCCTTCGAACTGCGCCTTGAGCTTTTCTTCGCTCGGGTCGACGACCACTTGCGTCCGCTCGCCAAAGACGAACTCTTCCACTTCCAGAAAGCCCCACAGATCACTTTGATAGATCTGCTTGGCGTACATTTCGAACACCTGGCCCTGGTTGAGGAAAATCACCTTATAGATTGGAGCTTCGCGTTTGGTCATGGCGGGGGGATAACATCGGGGATAAAAATGAGGGCGCAAACTATAGCATAGCCACCGGACGCGCAGCGGTAGGAACCTGAGGGCTTGTTCCCTATAATGCGCGGTTCTTTGAATCACGTGATGACCCTAATCCATGGCCAAGAAGCTTTACATCGAAACCCACGGTTGCCAGATGAACGAGTACGACAGCTCGCGCATGGTCGATCTGCTGGGTGAACATCAGGCCCTGGAAGTCACCGCTCGCGCGGAAGACGCCGACGTGATTCTGCTCAACACCTGCTCGATCCGCGAGCGCGCCCAGGATCGCGTGTATTCGCAGCTCGGCCGCTGGCGCGAACTGAAACTGGCCAACCCGGAGATGGTAATCGCCGTTGGCGGTTGCGTGGCCAGCCAGGAAGGCGCGGCGATCCGTGATCGCGCGCCGTACGTCGACGTGGTCTTTGGCCCGCAGACCCTGCACCGCCTGCCGGAAATGATCGACGCCGCGCGCATCACCAAATTGCCGCAAGTCGACGTGTCGTTCCCGGAAATCGAAAAATTCGACCACTTGCCCGAGCCGCGCATCGATGGCCCGAGCGCTTATGTGTCGGTGATGGAAGGTTGCAGCAAGTACTGCACGTTCTGCGTGGTGCCTTACACCCGTGGCGAAGAAGTCAGCCGGCCGTTCGACGACGTCATCGCCGAAGTCATTCACCTCGCCGAAAACGGCGTACGTGAAGTGACGCTGCTCGGGCAGAACGTCAACGGCTATCGCGGTACGACCCACGACGGTCGTCTCGCCGATCTGGCCGAGCTGATCCGCGTAGTCGCCGCTATCGACGGCATCGACCGCATCCGCTACACCACTTCGCACCCGTTGGAGTTCTCCGACAGCCTGATTCAGGCCCACGCCGACGTGCCGGAACTGGTCAAGCACCTGCATTTGCCGGTGCAATCGGGCTCGGACCGGATTCTCGCTGCGATGAAGCGCAACCACACCGCGCTGGAGTACAAATCCAAGCTGCGCAAACTGCGCGCGGCGGTACCGGGGATCTGCATCAGTTCGGACTTCATCGTCGGTTTCCCCGGCGAGACCGAGAAAGACTTCGAACAGACCATGAAGCTGATTGCCGACGTCGGTTTCGACTTCTCTTATTCCTTCGTCTATAGCCAGCGCCCCGGCACCCCGGCTGCCGATCTGGCCGACGACACCCCGGAAGAGCTGAAGAAGGAACGCCTGAACGCACTGCAGCATCGTTTGAATCAGCAAGGCTTCGAGATCAGCCGACAAATGGTCGGTTCGGTCCAGCGCATTCTGGTGACGGATTATTCGAAGAAAGACCCGGGCGAGCTGCAAGGGCGCACCGAGAATAATCGTATCGTCAACTTCCGCTGCGACAATCCAACCCTGATCGGTCAGTTCGCCGACGTGCACATCGATGCGGCGCAGCCGCACTCGCTGCGCGGCTCGCTGATCCAATAAATGCAAAAGATCGCAGCCTTCGGCAGCTCCTACAGGGGAATGTAATCCATGTAGGAGCTGCCGAAGGCTGCGATCTTGACGGTCTCGACGCCGAGAATATTTAAGAGCTTTCGCACCCACGCCTCTGGCGTTATCCTTGATTTCATCTTAATTGCCCCAGGGCGGCTAAATACGACCTTGAACGCACCCATAGAACCACATCGTTTTATCCTCGAGCCCTTTGAGGCTCGCCGCTTCGCCAATCTGTGCGGGCAATTCGACGAGCATTTGCGCTTGATCGAACAGCGCCTGACCATCGAGATCCGCAACCGCGGAAACCAGTTCGAGCTGATCGGCGACCCCAAACACACCACGTCTGCGGAAAATCTGATTCGTCGCCTGTACCGGGAAACCAAAGGTTCAGAGCTGTCGCCAGATACGGTGCACCTGTTCCTGCAGGAATCGGCCGTGGTCGAGCTGGACAACCACGCCCCCGCCGAAGCTTCCGTTGCCCTGCGCACCAAGAAAGGCATGATTCGCCCGCGCGGCTTGAATCAGTTGCGTTACGTCAAGGAAGTCCTCGGCAACGACATCAACTTCGGCATCGGTCCGGCCGGTACCGGCAAGACCTATCTGGCCGTGGCTTGCGCTGTCGATGCCCTGGAACGCGAGCAGATTCGTCGCATCCTGCTGGTGCGTCCGGCGGTTGAAGCGGGTGAAAAACTCGGCTTCCTGCCCGGCGACCTGTCGCAGAAGATCGACCCGTATTTGCGCCCGCTCTACGACGCGCTTTACGAGATGCTCGGCTTCGAATACGTGGCCAAACTGATCGAACGTCAGGTGATCGAAGTTGCGCCGCTGGCCTACATGCGCGGCCGTACGCTGAACAACAGCTTCATCATCCTCGACGAAAGTCAGAACACCACCGTCGAACAGATGAAGATGTTCCTCACCCGGATCGGTTTCGGCTCTACAGCAGTCATCACCGGTGACATCACCCAGGTCGACCTGCCGAAAGGCACCAAGTCGGGTCTGCACCATGTGATCGAAGTGCTCAAAGACGTACCGGGTATCAGCTTCACCCACTTCCAGCCTAAAGACGTCGTGCGCCATCCTTTGGTCCAGCGGATCGTCGAAGCCTACGAGCGCTTCGAAAACCGTGACGAAGTACCCAAGGACACCTCGCGAAATGCTTGAGCTAGACCTGCAAATCGCAACTGACGCGAACGCGCCGAGTGAAGCCGACTTCCGTCTGTGGTGCGAACTGGCCCTGCGCCAACGCACCGCCGACTCGGAAATGACCATTCGTCTGGTCGACGAGGAAGAAGGCCGCGAGCTCAATCACACCTGGCGCCACAAGGATTACGCGACCAACGTCCTGTCATTCCCGGCTGAAGTGCCTGACGAGTTTCTCGACATCCCGCTGCTGGGCGATCTGGTGATCTGCGTGGCGGTGGTTGAGCGCGAAGCTGCCGAACAAGGCAAGGAACTAAAGGCCCACTGGGCACATCTGGTCATTCACGGCTGCTTGCATCTACTGGGTTACGACCATATAGATGACGAAGAAGCCGAGGAAATGGAAGCACTGGAACGCGAGTTGCTTGCTGAACTGGGCTATCCCGATCCGTACGCGGACGACGAACCCGAAACATCCCCTATCGTTACAACAAAGGATTCAGAGTAATCGCTATGAGCGAAGATCGATCGAGCAACGGGCAGAAGTCATGGCTGGGTAAACTGACCCAGGCTTTTGCCCACGAGCCGAAGAACCGTCAGGAGCTCCTCGAGCTGCTGCGTGATGCACATCAGAACAAACTGCTGGACAGCGAAGCGCTGGCCATCGTCGAAGGCGCCATTCAGGTGGCTGACCTGCAAGTACGCGACATCATGGTGCCGCGCTCGCAGATGATCAGCATCAAGGCGACCCAGACACCGCGTGAATTCCTCCCGGCCGTGGTCGACTCGGCCCACTCGCGCTATCCGGTCATTGGTGAAAGCCATGATGACGTGATGGGCGTGCTGCTGGCCAAGGACCTGCTGCCGTTGATCCTCAAGGAAAACGGCGACAGCTTCAACATCAAGGACCTGCTACGCCCGGCCACCTTCGTGCCGGAGTCCAAGCGTCTGAACGTGTTGCTGCGTGAATTCCGCGCCAACCACAATCACATGGCCATCGTCATCGACGAATACGGCGGTGTGGCCGGTCTGGTGACCATCGAAGACGTGCTGGAGCAGATCGTCGGCGACATCGAAGACGAGCACGACGTCGAAGAAGACAGCTACATCAAGCCGCTGCCCAGTGGCGACTTCCTGATCAAGGCGCTGACGCCGATCGAGAACTTCAACGAGTTCTTCGACAGCGAATTCTCTGATGACGAGTTCGACACCGTCGGTGGTCTGGTGATGAGCGCGTTCGGGCACTTGCCAAAACGCAACGAAATCACTGAAATCGGCGCCTATCGTTTCCGCATCCTGAACGCCGACAGCCGTCGGATTCACTTGCTGCGACTGACCCCTATCGCCCGGTAATACCTCTAAGGATTGAAATGCGCTGGACAACCCGCCCCGGCTGGCCCGGTAACCTGCTGGCCGTGGCGGCCGGTGCAATCACTACCTTCGCTCTGGCGCCGTTCAACATCTGGCCGCTGGCTTTGCTGGCGGTCGGCCTGTTTTATGCCGGCTTGCGCGAGCTGAGCCCGCGTCAGGCGCTGGGCCGTGGCTGGTGTTTCGGTTTCGGCCTGTTCGGCGCCGGCACCAGTTGGATCTATTACAGCATTCACCACTTCGGTGGCGCTTCGGTGCTGCTGGCCGGGTTCCTGATGCTGCTGTTTACCGCCGCGATTGCCTGGTTCTTCGCCCTGCCGGCCTGGATTTGGGCGCGCTGGTTGCGCCGCAATGAAGCGCCGCTGGCCGATGCTTTGGCGTTTGCCGCGCTGTGGGTCGCTCAGGAAATGTTTCGCGGCTGGTTTCTCACCGGTTTCCCGTGGCTGTACTCAGGTTACAGCCAACTCGATGGCCCGCTGGCCGGGCTCGCGCCGGTCGGCGGCATGTGGCTGGTGTCGTTCACTCTGGCGCTGACCGCAGCGCTGATCTACAACGCTCCCCGGTTGCTGCAGACCGGACGCAAAGGCTTTGTGGTGGCGGGTTTGGTACTGCTGATCGGGCCGTGGGCCGCGGGCATTGCGCTCAAGGGCCACGCCTGGACCAGTCCGTCGGGCGCGCCACTGAGCGTTGCTGCAATTCAGGGCAACGTCGCGCAAAGCATGAAATGGGATCCGGCCGAACTCAACGCGCAGCTGGCCCTGTACCGCGATCTGAGTTTTCGCTCAAAACCAGTGGATCTGCTGATCTGGCCGGAAACCGCCGTGCCGGTATTGAAAGAGTCCGCCGAGGGCTACCTGAGCATGATGGGCAGCTTCGCCGCCGAGCGTAAATCAGCGCTGATCACCGGCGTGCCGATTCGCGAAATGGTCCGTCATGAAAGACGCTTCTTCAACGGTATCACCGTGGTGGGCGAAGGCGACGGTACTTACCTCAAGCAAAAACTGGTGCCATTCGGTGAATACGTACCACTGCAGGACATCCTGCGTGGCTTGATCGCATTCTTCGACCTGCCGATGTCCGACTTTGCCCGCGGCCCAGCCGATCAGGCGCTGTTGCAGGCCAAGGGTTATCAGGTTGCGCCGTTCATCTGCTATGAAGTGGTGTACCCGGACTTCGCCGCAGGCCTGTCGGCACGCAGCGATCTGTTGCTGACGATCAGCAACGACACCTGGTTCGGCACCTCGATCGGACCGCTGCAACATTTGCAAATGGCGCAGATGCGTGCGCTGGAAGCGGGCCGCTGGATGATTCGCGCGACCAACAACGGTGTGACCGGGTTGATCAACCCGTTCGGGCAGATCACCGAGCAGATTCCGCAGTTCGAACAGGGCATTCTGTACGGCGAAGTGGTGCCGATGCACAACCTGACGCCGTATCTGCAATGGCGTTCGTGGCCGCTGATCATCCTGTGCGTGTTGTTGTTTGGCTGGGCACTGATGGCCAGCCGGATGTCGAAAACCCTTTAAAGCAAAAGATCGCAGCCTGCGGAAGCTCCTACAGGGAAAACGCAAATCCCAATGTAGGAGCTGCCGCAGGCTGCGATCTTTTGATCTTCAGCGGTAAAACAACGAATACCCCACCTGCCCCACCGCCTCATTCAACAGTTGCCCGCTCTGCCAGATCGACTTGAACTCCGGCAGCCAGCCACCAAACGGCCTCGCGTTATCCGTGCCCAGGAAACCAACCGGCGCCGGCACCACTTCAAACCCCGCCTGTTGAAAACTCCACACCGAGCGCGGCATGTGCCAGGCCTGGGTCACCACAACCACGCGCTTGATCCCCTGCGGCAACAAGATATCAGCCGTGAACCTGGCGTTTTCCCACGTCGTACGGCTTTCACCCTCCTGCCAACGCACCGCTACGCCGAAATCGTCGCGCAGTGAATCGGCCATCAGCTTTGCCTCGGTCGGCGGCGTTCCATAATGTAGCCCGCCTGTGGTCAGAATCGGTAACCCCGACGCCTTGGCCAACCGTGCGGCATATCGCTGACGCTCAAGCCCGACGCCAGTCGGTTGATCCTCGCCCCAGGCCAGATCGCCACGTTCACGCCCGGAACCCAGCACCACAATGGCATCAGCCCGTTGCGCGAGCGTTGCCCACTCTTCCCGGGCCAGCGCAGGCTCACGCTCCAGCGCCTTGGCACCCCATTGCACCACCACCGGCAAGCTCATCAGCCAGAATCCGCCAAAGCCAATGGCAAAACACAACCCGGCCAATCGCGGCCGCGAACGGCGCAGCCACCACGCGACCAGCAACAGCAGCAAAAGAATGCCGGGCGGCAAAAGAAGTTGTTTGATGAAATAACGAATGGGCATCGGGCATCTCCAAAGATGCCCGAAGCCTAAGAGTGTTAATAATGCGTTACAACCGATAGGTGGGATCCTGTTGAAAAAGATCCGGTTCTTGACCTGCCATGCGCTTACTTGGCCTGCAAAGCCCGTACCTTGACGGTATCTCTGCCGGGCGCCTTGTCCTTGAGCCAGATGACCTTGGCCGAATGTGCTGCATCGAGCTGCTTCACTGCCTGCGACAAGCATCCATGCGTTTCACGTTCACTACGATCCAGATAGGCCTTGACCAGTTTGAACTCGGCGGGGCTCAAGCCACGCAATTCCAGTTCCAGGGGGCGCTCGTCGCGCAGCCGGTCAGCGGTTTTGGCAGCATCCAGGGCCATGCCCAGACGGTTCATCAACCGCTCGTACAACTCAGGTTTCGTGACGTTTTTCTGCCGTTGCTCCACCATCCCTCACCTCATTGAAGATAAGACTCACTCCCCAGTTAGAGCTTAGCTTCGCTGCACAAACCGGCTGCACGCCGCGACCAACGGCCCTCGTCATGAATTCGCCGCACCAAACAGCTGTAATCAGGGTTTCCCTAGGCCAAGCGCGGTCATGTATGCTACGGCGCTTCCTGTAATTCCACTTCCAGCTCGTCCGGGCCATCCCGAATGCCGCGTTGAAGAGGATTAGGCCACCCCTATCCAGTACAAAAGTAGCCATGCACGAACAATATCAGCCCCGTGAAATCGAAGCCGCCGCCCAGTCGTTCTGGGACGAGCAAAAGTCCTTTGAAGTCAGTGAACAGCCAGGCAAGGAGACTTACTACTGCCTGTCGATGTTCCCTTACCCCAGCGGCAAGCTACACATGGGGCACGTGCGCAACTACACCATCGGCGACGTGATCTCCCGTTATCAGCGCATGCAAGGCAAGAATGTTCTGCAACCGATGGGGTGGGACGCTTTCGGCATGCCGGCGGAAAACGCCGCGATGAAAAACAACGTCGCTCCGGCCAAGTGGACCTACGAAAACATCGCCTACATGAAAACCCAGCTGCGCAGCCTGGGTCTGGCGGTCGACTGGTCGCGCGAAGTCACCACCTGCAAGCCTGATTACTACCGCTGGGAACAATGGCTGTTCACTCGCCTGTTCGAAAAAGGTGTGATCTACCGCAAAAACGGCACCGTGAACTGGGACCCGATCGACCAGACCGTTCTGGCCAACGAACAGGTGATCGACGGTCGCGGCTGGCGTTCCGGCGCGCTGATCGAAAAGCGCGAAATCCCGATGTACTACTTCAAGATCACCGCTTATGCGGATGAACTGCTGGAGAGCCTCGACGAGCTGACCGGCTGGCCTGAACAGGTCAAGACCATGCAGCGCAACTGGATCGGCAAATCCCGCGGCATGGAAGTACAGTTCCCGTACAACGTCGACTCGATCGGCGAAGCCGGCACTCTGAAAGTCTTCACCACCCGTCCGGACACCCTGATGGGCGCGACTTATGTCGCCGTGGCTGCCGAGCATCCACTGGCCACCCTGGCCGCAAAAAACAATACCGAGCTGCAAGCGTTCATCGCTGAATGCAAGGGCGGCAGCGTCGCTGAAGCCGACGTCGCTACCCAAGAGAAAAAAGGCCTGCCGACCGGCCTGTTCGTCGAGCACCCGCTGACCGGTGAAAAACTCCCGGTATGGGTCGCCAACTATGTGCTGATGCACTACGGCGATGGCGCTGTGATGGCGGTACCGGCGCACGACGAGCGCGATTTCGAATTCGCCCACAAGTACAACCTGCCGGTCAAATCGGTGGTGCGTACCAGCTCCGGCGATACCAATCCGGCCCCGTGGCAAGACGCCTACGGCGAGCACGGCACGCTGATCAACTCCGGCGAGTTCGACGGTCTCGACTTCGCGGGCGCGTTCGACGCCATGGAAGTCGCCCTGATCAAGAAAGAACTGGGCGCCTCGCGCACCCAGTTCCGCCTGCGCGACTGGGGCATCAGCCGTCAGCGCTACTGGGGCTGCCCGATCCCGATCATCCATTGCGATACTTGCGGTGACGTGCCGGTGCCGGAAGATCAATTGCCTGTCGTCCTGCCGGAAGACGTGGTGCCGGACGGCGCCGGTTCGCCGCTGGCGCGCATGCCTGAGTTTTACGAGTGCGCTTGCCCGAAATGCGGCCAGCCTGCCAAGCGTGAAACCGACACCATGGACACTTTCGTCGAGTCGTCGTGGTATTACGCCCGTTACGCCTCGCCGCACTTTGAAGGTGGCCTGGTCGAGAAGTCCGCGGCTGACCACTGGCTGCCGGTGGATCAGTACATCGGCGGTATCGAACACGCGATTCTTCACCTGCTCTATGCGCGCTTCTTCCACAAGCTGATGCGCGACGAAGGCCTGGTGAGCTCCAACGAGCCATTCAAGAACCTGCTGACCCAAGGCATGGTAATCGCCGAGACTTACTACCGTCGCGAAGCCAATGGTGCTTACACCTGGTTCAACCCGGCGGATGTAGAACTTGAGCGTGACAGCAAAGCCAAGGTCATCAGCGCCAAGCTGAAATCCGACGGCCTGCCGGTGGAAATCGGTGGCACCGAGAAGATGGCCAAGTCGAAGAACAATGGCGTTGACCCACAGTCGATGATCGATCAGTTCGGCGCCGATACTTGCCGCCTGTTCATGATGTTTGCCTCGCCGCCAGACATGAGCGCCGAATGGTCGGACTCCGGCGTTGAAGGCTCGCACCGTTTCCTCAAGCGCGTCTGGCGTCTGGCGCAAGCCCATGTTAGCCAGGGTCTGCCGGGCAAACTGGATATTGCCAGCCTGAACGACGAGCAGAAAGCCGTTCGCCGTTCGATCCACGTGGCCATCAAGCAAGCCAGCCACGACGTCGGCCAGAACCACAAATTCAACACCGCCATCGCCCAAGTGATGACGCTGATGAACGTACTGGAAAAAGTCGCACAAGGCACCGAACAGGATCGCGCGCTGATTCATGAAGGCCTGGAAGCCGTGACCTTGCTGCTCGCGCCAATCACGCCGCACATCAGCCACGAGCTGTGGAATCAACTGGGTCACAGCGATCCGGTGATCGACGCTGGCTGGCCTGTGGTCGACGAATCCGCGCTTGTACAAGACAGCCTGACCCTGGTCATCCAGGTCAACGGCAAACTGCGCGGGCAGATCGAGATGCCGGCGACCGCAACGCGTGAAGAAGTCGAAGCGGCTGCTCGCATCAACGAGAACGTGCTGCGCTTTGTCGACGGCCTGACTATTCGTAAAGTGATCGTTGTGCCGGGGAAACTGGTCAACATCGTCGCCAGCTAATTGGATCGGGCGTCAGGTTCGCCTGGCGCCAAGTAAAACCTTTCGGGCCGTACAGTCGGCCCACGTGGTTTCAAGGGGAGCAACACAATGATCAAACGCAATCTGCTGGTGATGGGCCTCGCCGTCCTTCTGAGCGCCTGTGGTTTCCAGCTGCGCGGTACTGGCACTACCGAACTCACCATCAAGGAGCTCGACCTGAGCGCTCGTAACGCCTACGGCGAGACGGTCACTCAACTGCGTCAGGTGCTTGAGTCCAGCGGCGTCAAGGTTTACAGCGGTGCACCGTACAAGCTGTTCCTGGCTGACGAGCAGGAAAACCAGCGCATCCTCAGCTACGCCGGTGCAGGTCGTACGGGCGAGTATCAGGTCACTACCGTCCTGAGCTACGACATCCGTGGCGACAAAAACCTTTCGCTGCTGAGCGACAAGCTTGAAGTGCAGAAAGTGTTTATCCACGACGGTAACAACCTCGTCGGCTCCGACCAGGAAGCCAGCGACGCCCGTCGCGATATCCGTCGCGAGCTGGTTCAGCGCATGATGCTGCGCCTGCAACAGCTGACCCCAGGTCAACTGGAGCAACTGCAGCAAGCTGCCAACAACCGCGCCAAGGCTGAAGCTGACGCGCTCGAAGCGGCGCAAAAGGCTGAAGCGGAAACACCGCGCCAGTCGCCGCTCGAAATCCCGCAGCAGTAAGACGTTCGGGGCGCTCACGCGCCCCGTTCGACCTTTCTTATGAAGCTCGCTCCCGCCCAACTCGGCAAACATCTGCAAGGCGCCCTTGCGCCGGTCTACATCATCAGTGGCGATGACCCGCTGCTGTGCCAGGAAGCCGCCGACGCCATCCGCAGTGCTGCGCGTCAGCAAGGTTTCGACGAGCGCCAGGTGTTCGCTGCCGATGCCAGTTTCGATTGGGGTACGTTGTTGCAGGCCGGCGCCAGCATGTCGCTGTTCGCACAAAAACGCCTTTTGGAACTGCGCCTGCCTTCGGGCAAACCGGGTGACAAAGGTGCCGCGGCGCTTATCGAATACTGCTCGCGTCCCGCCGAAGACACGGTACTGCTGATCAGCCTGCCCAAGCTCGATGGCAGTGCGCAGAAGACCAAGTGGGGCAAGGCCCTGGTTGAAGGCCAGCAAACCCAGTTCATCCAGATCTGGCCGGTCGATGCCAATCAACTGCCGAGCTGGATACGTCAGCGTCTGTCGCAGGCCGGGTTATCGGCCAGCCAGGACGCCGTCGAATTGATTGCCGCACGCGTCGAGGGCAACCTGCTCGCCGCCGCGCAGGAAATCGAAAAGCTCAAACTGATGGCCGAAGGTGGGCAGATCACCGTCGAAACCGTGCAGGCTGCTGTCGCGGACAGTGCGCGCTTCGATGTGTTTGGCCTGACCGATGCCGTGCTCAACGGCGAACCGGCTCACGCCTTGCGCATGCTCGAAGGGCTGCGCGGCGAAGGTGTCGAACCGCCGGTGATTCTCTGGGCACTGGCGCGAGAGCTGCGGTTGCTGGCCAACATCTCGTTGCAATACAGCCAGGGCACGCCGTTGGACAAGTGTTTCAGCCAAGCAAAACCGCCAGTCTGGGACAAGCGCAAACCACTGATGAGCAAAGCCCTGCAACGCTACTCGGCGCAACGCTGGGCGCAGTTGTTGCTCGAAGCACAGCGGATCGATGCGCAGATCAAGGGCCAAGCCGCCGGTTCGCCGTGGATGAGCCTGAGTCGTCTGGCTCTATTGATGGCTGGCCAGCGTCTTTCACTGCCTGCCGAATAAGATCAAAAGATCGCAGCCTTCGGCAGCTCCTACACCAATCCCTGTAGGAGCTGCGGCACGCTGCGATCTTTTGATCTTGTTTCCTACAATGCACGCCTGCATTTGCACTATAGACAGACGCCCGACATCGGCAGATTATTTGCCGCGCAAAACCCACTCACTCGAGAGAACCCTCATGAGCAAAAAGCCATCGAAACATGGCCCGAACAAGGCCAAATCCATCGTCGCCCAGCCCCTGTTCCGCAGTCGCCAGGAACGACCAACCAAGGGTAAAGGCAGCTACCGCCGCGAAGCCTTCCAGTCTGACAGCTGGGAGGCTTCTTACTTTCTGGCTGCTTGAAGCGCAGTACCCCCCGGTCATGTTAAGGTCTGCACCTGATTCGTATCCCCTGGACCTGTGCATGCCCTTTAGTCTTTCCCATCGTTGGCCTGTCCGCCAATTGATCGCTGCCTCCAGTTTCATTCTGCTTGTCGCTTGTGCGGAAAAACCGACCGCCGCCGATGCGCAACCCCTTCAAGCCGCCCCTGTTGCCACGGCCCCAGCGATCATCCCGCCGGTAGTGCCGTCCGCCAACCCTCTCGATCTTCAGCCGACTCAGACCTTTGCCGAATGGCAGGCAGGTTTCCGCAAGGACGCGCTGGCCGCCGGGATTCGTCCAGAGCTGTTTGATCGCGCCTTTGCCAATGTCAGTTTCGACGCCAGCGTGATTCGTGCCGACCGCAGTCAGCCGGAATTCTCCCGCCCGGTGTGGGAATACCTCGACGGCGCGCTGTCGCCGCTGCGCGTGCGCAAGGGACAGGCGCTGATCAGCCAGTACGCCGATATTCTACAAAGCATCGAGCAGCGTTATGGCGTCGACCGTCAGGCGCTGGTGTCTGTGTGGGGCATGGAAAGCAACTTTGGCCAGTTCCAGGGCAGCAAGTCGGTGATCAACTCGCTGGCTACCCTCGCTTACGAAGGGCGCCGTCCGGGCTTTGCTCATGCGCAATTGATCGCGGCTTTGCAGATCCTGCAGCAGGGCGATATCACGCCGGAGAAAATGCTTGGCTCGTGGGCCGGCGCCATGGGCCAGACCCAATTCATTCCGACCACCTACAACACTCACGCCGTGGACTTCGACGGTGACGGTCGCCGCGATATCTGGGGCAGCCCTGCCGATGCACTGGCCTCGACCGCGCATTACCTGCAAAGCTCCGGTTGGCAACGTGGTCAACCGTGGGGTTTTGAAGTGCAATTGCCGAGCAGTTTCAATTACACGCTGGCTGATGGTGCTATTCGCAAGAGCGTTGCCGAATGGCGTCAGTTGGGCGTGATCCTGCCAAACGGCGCTCAAGTCCCAGCCGGCTCGGAGCAACTTTCCGCTGCCCTGCTGCTGCCGGCCGGTTATCGCGGCCCGGCGTTCCTGATCCTCGACAACTTCCGGGCGATCCTCAAGTACAACAACTCTTCGTCGTATGCCTTGGCGGTGAGCCTGTTGTCCGAGCGTTTCAACGGTGGTGGCTTGATCAACGGCAGCTGGCCGAAAGATGATCTGCCGCTGAGCCGTACCGAGCGTATGGAATTGCAAACCCTGCTGAGCGCGCGCAATTACGATGCCGGCACAGCGGACGGGATCATCGGCGCCAATACGCGCAAAGCGATTCGCAGTGCCCAGCAGTCGCTTGGCTGGCCGGCGGACGGGTATCCGACGCACAAGTTGCTGGAAAGCCTGCGTAGCCAGTAGTGGTTAGGTTGTATGGCTGATGGCGCCTTCGCGAGCAAGCTCGCTCCCACATTTTGGAATGCGTTCCCCTGTGGG
>NZ_JBSVXS010000028.1:0-62501 GCF_054070155.1 Pseudomonas sp. SDT291_1_S447 | reverse complement strand
TGATGATCAAGAACAAGATCAAAAGATCGCAGCCTTCGGCAGCTCCTACAGTTTCAGTGTTTCAGCGGTTTCAGCTTTTGATCATCTCCCGCACCTTGGCGGTCAATAGGTCGAAAGTGAATGGCTTGGTGATCATCTGCATTCCTGAGTCGAGGAATCCGCCACGCACTGCCGCATGTTCGGCGTAGCCGGTGATGAACAACACCTTCAAACCCGGCCGGTATTGCCGACCAACTTCCGCAAGTTGGCGACCATTCATGCCCGGCAGACCGACGTCGCTGATCAGCAGATCAATGCGTTGCGCTGAGTTGAGAATCGGCAGGGCACTATCGGCGTCTCCGGCCTCGACAAACGCATAACCCAATTCACTGAGTACCGCACTGACCAGCACGCGTACGGCCGGGTCGTCTTCGACGATCAGCACGGTCTCGCCATCTATGGCTTGGGGAGCCTGCTCGGTATCGGAAACGGGAAGTTCGAGTTCTTCGCCACGGAAACGCGGCAAGTAAAGTTTGACCGTCGTGCCCTGATCAATTTCGCTGTCGATCGAGACGTGCCCACGCGACTGCTTGCTGAAACCGTAGATCATCGACAGGCCCAGACCGGTACCCTGACCGATCGGCTTGGTGGTGAAAAATGGATCGAATGCACGGCTTACCACACTCTGCGGCATGCCGCTGCCGTTGTCGGTGACGCTCAACATCACGTAATCACCAGGCTCAAGATTGGCGTAGGCCTGGGTAAAGTCACGGTGCAGTACCTGATTACTGGTCTCGACCACCAGTTTGCCGCCCTCGGGCATGGCGTCGCGGGCATTGATCACCAGGTTGAGCAGGGCGCTTTCCAGTTGATTGGGATCTGCTTCGGCGACCCACAACTTGTCGTCAAGACGCATGTCCAGCTGAATGCTTTCGTTGAGACTGCGCTGCAATAGCTCGCTCATCGACAGCACCAGGGTGTTCATCTGTACGGCTTTCGAATCGAGCGATTGTCTGCGCGAAAACGCCAGAAGCCGATGGGTCAGGCCGGCGGCACGATTAGCGGAGGTCACACCCAGATCGATCAGGCTGTCGAGGTCTTCTGTGCGACCTCGCGCCAGGCGCCGACGCAGCAATTCAAGGCTGCCGATGATGCCGGTAAGCATGTTGTTGAAGTCGTGGGCGATACCGCCGGTGAGCTGGCCGACCGCTTCCATTTTCTGCGACTGGCGCAACGCTTCTTCGTTGTGCCGCAGTTGGGCGGTGCGTTCCTCGACCTGTTGCTCAAGCGTTTCCAGCGTCGATTGCAGGCGTCGTTCACTTTCACTGAGATCGATCAGACGGTCGCGGGCTTCATACTGTCGTCGTCGACCGCGCAAGGCAGCGGATACCAGGCTGACCAAGGTGGCAGGGTGAAAAGGGCGCTCAAGGAAGGTCACGTTGCCCAGCAGGCCGCTGAGGTGCGAAGACGGGCCTTGCTCCTGTCCGCCGTGATGGGTGAGCAGCACAATCGGTAGATCCGACCACGCCGGTTGTTGCTCCAGATAGTGCAACAACGCCTCCATTTCCGGACCGCGTAATGCTTCTGCCGCAATCAACAATAGCCCGGCACCGGGTTCCAGTTGCGTACACAGCGTGGCGAGATCGGGGGTGATCATGCCGCCGTAACCCGCCTCGTTGAGAATCATCAGCGCAATCTGGCTGTCGCGGCCCATGGGCGCCAGAATCAGCGCCCGTTCGGACAGCGCAACCGCAACTGTCACGAGCCTTGTTCCTGTAACAGTGGATTACTCGCGCCGAGGTAAGTCGGCACACCGCGAAGCACGCCTTGAAAGGCTTCCAATGGTTCGCCGATGGTCATGCCCTGTTTCGAGATCCGGTATTCACGAATCGTTGATTCATGGCTGCCGGTGCGTTTCTTGATAATGGAGATCGCACGGCGGACTTTGCCGATGGCTTCGAAGTAGCGCAACAGAATCACCGTGTCAGCCAGATAAGTGATGTCGACCGGCGCCTGCATGTCGCCAACCAGACCGTGCTGGGCCACTGTCATGAATGTCGCCGCACCTTTGCGGTTCAGATACAGCAGCAGCTCGTGCATGTGCAGCACCAAAGCGTTTTCTTCCGGCATCGCCGCCTGATAGCCGTTGATGCTGTCAATGACCACCGTTTTGATCTGGCGCTCATCGACGCAGCGACGCACGCGGTGGGAGAACTCACCCGGTGACAACTCGGCGGCGTCAACCTGCTCGATCAGCAGATTACCGGTGGCGCGCAGGGCCTTGAGATCGATGCCGATATTTCTCATGCGCTCGAACAGCAGTTCCAGCTCTTCGTCGAAGATGAACAGTGCGGCTTTTTCCCCGCGAGCCACAGCAGCGGCGGCGAAAATCATCGATATCAATGATTTGCCCGTACCTGCCGGGCCCAGAATCAGGGTGCTGGAGCCGGTTTCGATACCGCCGCCGAGCAAGGCATCCAACTCTTTGATGCCGCTGGTCAATTGCAGGCGCGGATAGTCACCACGGTGCTCCGCCGCTACCAGGCGCGGGAATACGTGTACGCCATCACCCATGATGGTGAAGTCGTGATAACCGCCGCGGTATTTTTGCCCACGGTATTTGATCACGCGAATACGTCGGCGCTCGGCACCGTAGTTAGGCGTCAGTTCTTCAAGACGAATCACCCCATGGGCGACACTGTGCACGGTCTTGTCGAGGGATTCGGTGGTCAGGTCGTCAAGCAGCAACACGGTGGCGTCGTAACGCACGAAATAATGCTTGATCGCCAGAATTTGCCGGCGATAACGCAAGGAGCTTTGCGCCAGCAACCGGATCTCCGACAGGCTGTCGAGTACCACTCGCGTCGGTTTGAAGCGTTCGACCACCTCGAAAATCTGCTTGGTCGCCTCACCCAACTCCAGGTCGGAGGAATACAGCAGGCTCTGCTGATGTTCCGCGTTGAGCAGACTTTCCGGGGGTGTCAGCTCGAAAATGTGGATATTCTCGTCCAGCTCCCAACCATGGGAAAGCGCCCCTTGGCGCAGTTCACGCTCGGTTTCCGAGAGCGTGATGTACAACGAGCGCTCGCCGGCTTTGGCGCCGGCGATGAGAAAATGCAAAGCGACTGTGGTTTTGCCGGTACCGGGTTCACCCTCCAGCAAAAAGACATGCCCGCGAGACAAGCCCCCGGCGAGGATGTCATCCAGGCCTACAATACCGGTGGCGGCTTTCGCACTGATCAACTCGTTAGATGTCGACAAAAAATGCCCTCTCATGACTACGGGAATCGAGACCGCTGACTGAATTGAACGGCCTGAACTACTTGACCCGTAGCAATGATGGCAGTTCCGCTTTTTCTTCAGCGCGAAAGGATTTACCCCATTGCCGCAGGATCAGAGACCTTGCTGCAGCGCCGGATCGTCAGGGTTCAACTGCTCCAGTTGAGCCAGCAAAATCTGTACGTTCTGCAGTTGACCGCTTTCCTTCCAGTAATTGATCAGCAAGACCCGCGCCTTGCGGTCGGCAGGGTGGCGCTGGACGATTTCCTGCAACTGTTTCTGCGCCGCTTCCAGCTCCTGCGCACTGTGCAGGGTGGTTGCAAGATCGTAGCGGTAGTCCTTGTTATCGGGTTCCAGTTCGACAGCCTTGGACAGGCCGAGCAAGGCATATTCACGCTGGCCGTGGTGCAGCAGCCACAGGCCGAGGGCATGTTGCAGATAGGCGGAGTCAGGCTGGGCTTTAAGCTGTCGAGCGAGCAGTTGGCGGGCGGCGTCACTCTGGCCCTGGCGGTCGAGCACGTCGATCTGCATCACCAATGCCGGCAGGTTGCCGGGTTCCAGCCGCAGTGTGTTGTCCAGCGCCAGCTGCGCTTCCTTGAGTTCGGCGTTATGTATATAGAGGCGCGCCAGTTGCGCATAAGACGCGGCGCTTTCCGGTTGATCCTTCAGCGCCTGTTCCCAGCCATCGATTGCCTGCTGCAACGGTGCGAAATACAGACCCAGTTCGTCCGGGGACAGGCCGAGCAGAGCATTGATTGCCGCAAAACGAACGGTTTGATCCTCGTCATCCAGCATCGGCCCCAGCAACAGGCTGCGTTGCCCGCCAGGCACCAGGCCCACCACACTTTTGATCGCCGCCAGGCGCACCGCGGGGGCTTCGTTCTGGAGGTCCGCGTCGGCGAGCTTCAGGGCCTGTGGGCTTGGGTAGTTGGGCAACTCGCCATGCAGCCAGACACGCCGCTTGACCGAAAGATCCGGACGTCCCAGTTGCTGATACAACTGACGCGCAGCGCCCGGTTCACCGGTACGGGCGGCGCCCAGCGCTTCGCTGTAGCCATGTTTGATTGCATCCGGAATCACCGCAGTGGTGCTGCGCACGGACAGCCAGACCACGACGGCAATGAGGACAAGGCCAAGACTGATAAGCAGGTAGCGACGAGACTGAGGCATGCAGGTTTCCGAAAACAGACGTACTTGAGCAGAGCGGCAAGCTTCGGTCAGCTCAGGCTCTGAGTCAAACACCGAGCATGCGAATCGCCCTACAAGTTCTGTCGACTTCGAAACCCGTCAGGCATGCGATGCAGTGTCTACGCTTGCAGGAGTCGCTTCGTTGAGTGTTGCCATGCAAGCTCTGTTCAATTATTTCAAGGTTGTGATCCATCCAGGTCAAGCCGTACTGCTGTTTGCCCTGCGTACCATTGCGGCGGGTCTGTTGACGTTGTATCTGGCGTTTTTGTTCGATCTCGATCAGCCCAAGTGGTCGATCATGGCGGTCGTCATTGTCAGTCAGCCGTTGGCGGGCATGGCGCTGGCGCGCAGTTTCGGCCAGGTGATCGGCACCACCCTTGGTGCGACGGTTGCAGTATTGATCATGGCGGTCTTCCCGCAGGCGCCGCTGCCGTTCATTACCACGCTGGCTCTGTGGCTGGCGCTCTGTACCGCGGGCGGCACGTTGCTGCGTTACACCAGTTCCCAGGCGTTTGTACTCAGCGGTTATACCGCTGTGGTGGTGGCGTTGCTGGCTATTCCTGATCAGGATGGCACCTTCCTCCTTGCCATTACCCGCGTCACCGAAACCTTGCTGGCTGTGGCCTGTGTCTGTGTGGTCAGCCTGCTCACGGCGCGCCCGCAAACCGTGGCCAAAGGTTACTTCGCCAAGGTTGATCAGGTGATCAAGCTGGCAGCGAGCCATGCCGCGGCAGTGTTGCGCACGGAGGAAAGCGAAACCGATTTTCAACACCGACAAATGCGTTTGCTTGGGGAGATCAGCGCCCTGGAAGGGTTGCGTCGCCATTTGTATTTCGATGCGCCACGTTTGCGCAGCGCCAATAACCTGGTGCTATTGCTGGGCAATCAACTGATGCTGCTGACCTCGCGGTTGACCGCTTTACGGCATCAGCGCGAACTGCTGACCGAGCGCTGGGAGGGTGATCTGCCCCTCGATATCCAACGCCTTCGTGCCGATGAACTGGCACTTCTCGACCAATTGGCGGAGCAGGGGCGGTCACTGCCCCCGGATAGACGCCATCACATCGTCACTTTGCAGCAACAGTTCGAGGTGTTGGCCTATAAGGCCGAGCAACTGACCGAAGACATGAGCGCTACTCTGCGTTCGCTGGCATGGGCGTTGCGTTGGGAACAGGCGCGGCTGTTACAGCAACTGGAACAGATTCTGGAGTTGAGCGATGCCATTCAGGAAGGGCGGGAGGCCAGTTGCCTTTATCGTGGTCAGGCCAGCCCCTTGCACCTGGATTTCACTCTGGCCTCGATGAACGCCGTCCGCGCCTTTACCGCATTACTGGTTGCCGGGTTGATCTGGATCGAAACCGCCTGGGATGGCGCACGAGGCGGGATGATTCTGGTGGGCATTCTTTGTTCGCTGATGGCGACGTTTCCGCGGCCGCTGCTGGCCGCACAGAGTTACGCCCGAGGCTTGGGGCTGGCGCTGGTGGTATCAGCCTTTTATCAATTCATGCTGGTACCGGCGATCAGTGATTTCGAGCTGTTGGCATTACTTTTGGTACCGCTGCTGTATGTGATCGCTGTGGGCTTGGCGAGTCCGGCAACAGCGGGGATCGGCATGGGGTTGGGATTGTCGAGTTTCCTGCTGCTCGGCCCGCAAAATGTCGGCACCGGGCAGAACACCGCGATTCAATGGTTCGAATTCGCCGGCGCCTACGTCAGCGCGGCCATGCTTGCCCTGATTGTCTATGCGTGGATTTTCCCGTTTCGCCCGGCGTGGCGCCTTCGCCGTCTGTATAACGAAGCGCGCGAGCAGGTGTATGCGCTGACCAAAACCCCCGCGACCGATGAACAACAGTTTGCCTTCGAAAGCCGTATGGTCGATCGCCTGACCAGCATGCTCGGCCTGCTGCCAGCGGCGAACAGCCGGCCCATGCAGCAACTGTATGAAATCAGTCTGGCTTGCGTGGCACTCGGCGTGGCGATGCATCAGTTGCGACAGCAGGCACACAATAATGCGCTGCTGACAGATGCCTTTACTCAGGGTCTGGCATCGGCCGTGCGCAAAACCGGGCGCTTTGTCGCCGGGCGGCAGGATGTGCAACTGGCGCCGTTGTTGACCACGCTGCATACATTGGGCGATGAACTGGATGAGCTGCACGTCGCCAGTCATGAGCATGTCTGGTCGCTGTTTCGTATGCGTGTGGCCCTGTTGATCGTCGTGTCATTCCTGCAGCGCCACGGTGACGACATTCAGCGTACCGTCCCGGAAGGAGAAGCAGCCCTTGCCCATTGATTTCGAAATCGGCGGTGTCTATCTGCCGCCCATTGCCCAGGCGTTACTGCTGGCCATCCCGATATTCATGATGCTGGACTGGGGATTGCGGCGTCTGGGCGTGCTGCGTCTGGTCTGGCATGAGGCGCTGTTCGAAGGTGCCTTGTATGCCTGCGTGTGTGCCACGCTGATTTTGCTGATGGGAGCCTGATGCCTTGAAAGTGCTATTCACGCGATTGATCACATTGGCGGTGGTGCTGCTGGCGATCGTACTCGGCTGGTTTGCCTGGGAGCATTACACCCGTGCGCCGTGGACCCGGGATGCACGGGTGAGGGCGGATGTCGTGACCTTGTCTGCCGACGTTTCGGGGCGGATTGTCAGGCTTGCGGTGCAGGACAACCAACATGTCGCCAAGGGGCAACTGCTGCTGGAAATCGATCCGGCGCGCTATAGCCTGGCGGTGGAGCACGCGCGACGGTCGGTGGAGGTCGCGAAGGCAACGCTGGGCCAGTCTCAAGCCTCCATTGTTGCCAGTGAAGCCTTGCTCAAGCAGCGGCAGAGTGAAGAACGCCGACGACGTACGCTCAAGCAGGGGTTCGCGATCTCTGGGGAAGAGTGGGAAAAATCCAGTACCGATGTGGCCGTGGCCCAGGCGGACGTGTTGCGCAATCAGGCCAATCTCGGTCTTGCCGAGGCCAATGTGCAGTTGGCGATTGCCGCATTGACCCAGGCAGAACTGGACTTGCAGCGCACCCGCGTCGAGTCGCCAGTCAGCGGTTACGTGACCAACCTCCTGACCCGTGAGGGTGACTACGCGGTGAGTGGCGGCGCGTTGTTGGCGCTGGTCGACAGTGACTCGTTCTACATCAGTGGTTACTTCGAAGAAACCAAACTGCCGCGTATCGGCGAGGGCGATCGGGTGCGGGTGCAATTGATGAGCGGGGAGACTTTCGGCGGCACCGTGCAAAGCATTGCCTTCGCCATTGCCGACCGTGAGAACGCGCCGGGCAGTCGGTTACTGGCCAATATCAACCCGAGTTACACCTGGGTAAAACTGGCACAGCGGGTGCCGGTGCGGATCGATATCGATGGCGACTACGCCGGTAAAAACCGCCTGCGAGCGGGCACCACAGCCACCGTCACAGTGCTGGAAAACACCCGATCTGAAGAACACCGTTAACCCCGTGGGAGCGAGCCTGCTCGTGAAAGCATTGGATCAGCCCCGATGGTATCGCCTGACACACCGCATTCGCGAGCAGGCTCGCTCCTACAAGATTTCATTGATCAAAAATCAAAAAAAAGCCCCGCGACCGAATGATACGCGGGGCAAAAAATTTGGTTGGTTGCGGCCAACCAAAGGAGCTCTTTAACAATCGATTACTTGCTGGCAACAGTCTCCGGTTGCCAGCCGCCGCCAAGGGCCTTGTAGATCGCGACAATGCCGCGATACAGGTCGACTTCAGCCTGGGCCTGACTGTCTTCGGCATTCAGCCGTTCACGCTGCGCGTCGAGCAGCACGAGGAAGTCTGTCGTGCCTTCGCGATAACGGATTTCAGCGAGGTCGGCAGCCTTGCGGCTCGATTCGCTTTGACGGATAAGCGAGATCAGGCGTTGCTGACGTTTGCCGTAATCGCTGAAGGCGTTTTCCGACTCTTCCAGGGCCAGCAGCACTTGTTGCTCGTAAGTCGCCAGTGCGCCTTCGGCTTCAGCATCGGCGCCACGCAAACGGGCGCGTACGCTGCCAAGGTCGAACGCCGCCCACGTGATGCTCGGGCCGAGTGCCCAGGCGTTGGCCGCCGAGGAACCGATCTGCGAACCACGCCCGGCCGTCCAGCCGAGGAAGCCGCTGAGGCTGACCCGTGGGAACAGATCGGCTTTCGCGACACCGATGCGCGCCGTGGCCGAAGCCAGATTGCGTTCAGCGCTGAGAATGTCCGGACGACGCTGCAACAGTTCGCCCGGATCACCGATTGGCAGAGCCTTGGCAATCGCTGGCAGGTCTTTTGGACTCAGATCGACGGTCAGTTTGTCCGGACGCTCACCTAGCAGGGTGGCGATACGGTTTTTCTGCCGAACCTGTTCCGCCTGCAACTGCGGCACGGTGGCTTCAACGTTGGCCAGACGCGCATCGGCGCGCTCGACATCAAGCTGATCACCGACACCGGCGTCTCGCAGGCTGATGGTGATCTTGCGCGATTCCACCTGATTGTTGAGGTTGGCCACGGCGATCTTTTCGCGCAGTTGCGCGCCGCGCAGTTGACCGTAAGCGTCGACCAGTTCGGCAATCATGGTGACTTGCAGTTGGTACAGATCGGCTTCGGCCGCTTGCTGGTCGGCGTCGCTGGCTTCCAGATTGCGCTGGATACGCCCGAACAGATCCAGTTCCCAGGCCATGTCCAGCCCCAGGTCATAGCGTTCGCTATTGACCCGGTCGGTGGTCTGGCCAGGGATTTGTCCCTTGGCCAGATCACTGCTGGCGCGGCTGGTGATGGTCGGCATCGCATCGTTGCTGGCGTCGTCGCGGATCGCCCGGGCGGCTTTCCAGCGGGCGAACGCCACGCGCAGTTCACGGTTGCCTTGCAGCGATTGGGTCACCAACTGATTGAGGGTCGGATCGTCGAATTGCTGCCACCAGATGCCTTCGAATTTCGAACGGTCGAAGTTCTTTTGTCCGGCGGCGCCGTCGGTGACGGCCGTGATATTGGCCGCCTCCGTGGCTGGGGTCTTGTAGTCGGGGCCGACAGCGCAGGCGCTGAGGGCCAGCACCAGCAGACTCGGCAGGAAGACTTTCAGACTCATTGTTGCGCCTCCAGTTTCAGAGCTTTGGCCGCTTTGCGGGCTTCGCCGCGTTCGACAAAATTACGGATCAGTACGTAGAACACTGGCGTCAGCAACAGACCGAAGAAGGTCACCCCGAGCATCCCGGAGAACACCGCCACACCCATGGCGTGACGCATCTCGGCACCGGCACCGCTGGAGAACACCAGTGGCACCACGCCCATGATGAACGCGAAGGAGGTCATCAGAATCGGCCGTAGACGCAGACGGCAGGCTTCCAGTACCGCAGCGAGCGGGTCGAGGCCTTCTTCCTGTTTGTCCTTGGCGAATTCGACGATCAGAATCGCGTTCTTACAGGCAAGTCCCACCAATACGATCAAGCCGATCTGGGTGAAGATGTTGTTGTCACCGCCCGAGATAATCACGCCGGTGATGGCCGACAGCAGGGTCATCGGTACGATCAGGATCACCGCCAGTGGCAGGCTCCAGCTTTCGTATTGAGCGGCCAGTACCAGGAACGCCAGCAATACGCAGAGCGGGAACACGAACAGCGCGGTGTTGCCGGACAGAATCTGCTGGTAGGTCAGGTCGGTCCACTCGTAGGTCATGCCGTTCGGCAGTTCATCTTTCAGCAGTTTCTCGATGGCTTTTTCCGCCTGGCCGGAGCTGTAGCCCGGGGCAGCCGCGCCGTTGATTTCTGCAGTGATGAAGCCGTTGTAGTGCATCACGCGATCCGGGCCCGAGGTGTCGCTGACCTTGATGAATGTCGCCAGCGGGATCATTTCGCCTTTGTTGTTGCGTACTTTCAGTTGACCGATCTGATCGGATTCGAGGCGGAACTGCTGCTCGGCCTGAACGTTGACCTGATAGGTGCGCCCGAAGCGGTTGAAGTCGTTGGCATACAACGAACCCAGGTAGATCTGCAGGGTGTCGAAGATGTCGCTGACGGCCACGCCGTGGGTCTTGGCTTTTTCACGGTCGATGGCGGCATCGACTTGTGGCACGTTCACCGTGTAACTGGTGAACAGCCCGGCCAGTTCCGGCACGCTGTGGCTCTTGTTGATGATGTTCATGGTTTCTTTGTACAGCTCGTCGTAGCCCAGGTTGCCCCGGTCTTCGATTTGCAGGCGGAAACCACCAATGGTGCCCAGACCTTGTACCGGCGGTGGCGGGAAGATCGCCATGTACGCCTCTTGAATGTTCGCGTACTGGCCGTTCAAGGCACCAGCAATCGCACCGGCGGACATGCTCGGGTCTTTACGTTCGTCGAACGGTTTCAGGGTCACGAAGACGATGCCGGCGTTCGGACTGTTGGTGAAGCCGTTGATCGACAGCCCCGGGAACGCTACGGCGCTTTCCACGCCTGGCTGTTTCAGCGCCATGTCGGACATGCGCTTGATGACTTCTTCGGTGCGATCCAGGCTCGAGGCATCCGGCAGTTGTGCGAAGGCCACCAGGTATTGCTTGTCCTGGCCCGGTACAAAACCGGTCGGCGTGCTGGAGAAACCGAAGAAGGTCAGCACCATCAGGCCTGCGTAGAGCAGAAGGGCGATGCCGCTGCTGCGGATAACCCGGCCAACCGTACCGACGTAGCCATGGCTGGCACGGTCGAAGAAACGGTTGAACGGACGGAACAGCCAGCCACCGAAGATCTTGTCGAGCACCTTGGAGAAGCGGTCTTTCGGTGCGTCATGGCCTTTCAGCAATACTGCGGCCAATGCTGGCGACAGGGTCAGCGAGTTGAACGCCGAGATCACGGTCGAGATGGCGATGGTCAGTGCGAATTGCTTATAGAACTGCCCGGTGAGGCCGGAGATGAACGCCGCCGGAATGAACACCGCACACAGCACCAGCGCCGTGGCAACGATCGGACCGGTTACTTCACGCATGGCCCGTTTGGTTGCTTCGACCGGTGTCAGTCCGAGTTCAATGTTCCGTTCGACGTTTTCCACCACCACGATGGCGTCGTCGACCACGATACCGATGGCCAGTACCAGGCCGAACAGCGACAGCGCGTTGAGCGAGAAGCCGAACAGGTGCATCACCGCAAACGTACCGATCAACGATACCGGCACCGCCACCAACGGAATGATCGAGGCGCGCCAGGTTTGCAGGAACAGGATCACCACCAGTACCACGAGGATCAGTGCTTCGAAGAGGGTGTGAACCACCGCCTCGATCGAACCGCGCACGAAGATCGTCGGGTCATAGACGATGCTGTAATCCATGCCTTGCGGGAAGCCTTTCTTCAACTCGTCCATTTTCGCCCGAACGTCGTTCGAGATGTCGATGGCATTGGAGCCTGGACGCTGAAAGATCGGAATGGCCACTGCCGGCTGGTTGTCCAGCAACGAACGCAGCGCGTATTGGCTGGAGCCCAGTTCAACGCGAGCGATGTCCTTGAGGCGAGTGATTTCACCGTCGTCGCCTGCACGAATGATGATGTTCTCGAACTCTTCCTCGGAGACCAGACGACCCTGTGTGTTGACCGACAGCTGGAAGCTCTGGGCATTCGGGGCAGGGGGCGCACCCAATTGACCGGCAGCCACCTGGCGGTTTTGCTCACGAATCGCGGTGACCACATCGGTCGCGGTCAGATTGCGCGAAGCGGTCTTGTTCGGATCGAGCCAGACCCGCAGCGAGTAATCGCCCATACCAAACAACTGCACATCACCAACACCGTTCAGACGAGCGAGCTCATCCTTGATGTTGAGGATTGCGTAGTTGGACAGGTAGAGCATGTCGTAGCGCTTGTCCGGCGAGGTCAAGTGCACAACCATGGTCAGGTCGGGCGAAGCCTTGTCGACGGTGATACCGATGCGCGTCACTTCCTCGGGAAGCTTCGGCTCGGTTCGGGTCACCCGGTTTTGCACCTGCACCTGCGCGTTGTCCAGGTCAGTGCCCAGGGCGAAGGTGATGGTCAGGGTGATCTTGCCGTCAGCGGTCGACTGCGAGGACATGTACAGCATGTTCTCGACGCCGGTGATGGCCTGCTCCAGCGGAGCGGCCACGGTTTCACCGATGACTTTAGGGTTGGCGCCCGGGAAGTTGGCACGTACCACCACGGTTGGCGGCACGACTTCCGGGTATTCGCTGATCGGTAGCTGGAACAGCGAGATCGCACCGGCGATCAGGATCAGCAGCGAAAGCACCGCTGCGAAGATCGGCCGTGAAATGAAGAATTGGGAAAAATTCATCGGAGTTGTCGTCCCTTAACCGCGTGGGGTCGTAGCAGCCAGCTTCACAACCGAACCGGACGCGCCTTTGGCAGGGGCGACTTTCGGCAGGTTGCTGGCTTCCAGCGCTTGACGTTGTTGAGCGAGTGCCGCGATGGTCTGTTCGCTGGCCATCGGCACCACTTCAGGCGTGACCGGTGAGCCAGGACGAACCCGTTGCAGACCCTTGACGATGATCGTGTCGTCCTTGTTCAGGCCGGTACGGACGATGCGCAGGCCTTCGATTTTCGGACCCAGTTCGACGGCGCGGTAGGCGGTTTTGTTGTCCGCATCCATCACCAGTACGAACTTCTTGCCGAGGTCGGTACCGACCGCTTCGTCGTTGATCAGCATGGCGTTGTAGGTGCCGCTGCCGACCAACTTCAAGCGTGCGTACAGGCCCGGGGTGTAGGTGCCGTCGCTGTTATCGAACACCGCGCGACCACGGATGGTGCCGGTTTTCGGGTTGACTTGGTTGTCGACGAAGTTCATCTGGCCGAGGTGCGGGTTGCCGTCTTCATTGGACAGGCCCATGTACACCGGGGTCGTGGCGCCGCGTTGACCGTTGCGGGCGAGCTGGGTGTACTTGAGGAACACACGCTCGTCGGCGTCGAAGTAGGCGTAAACGCGATCGGTGGAAACCACGCTGGTCAGCGGGGTGGTGTCGGCGGTCACCAGGTTACCGGCGGTGATCTCGGCACGGCTGACGCGGCCACTGATCGGCGCGGTCACGCGGGTGAAGCTGAGGTTCAGTTTGGCCAGGTCCAGTTGCGCTTGCAGGGCACCGACGGCGGCGCGGGCTTCTTGGGCAGCGCTGGTGCGCGAGTCAGCCAGTTCGGCGGAAATGGCGTTGCTGGCGCGCAGGCGTTCACCGCGACCGGCTTCGTTTTCACTGCGAGTGGCGTTGGCGCGGGACTGGGCTACGAGTGCTTCGAGGCGGCGCACCTCAGCCTGGAACGGACGCGGGTCGATCTGGAACAGCAGGTCGCCTTTCTTGACCAGTGCGCCCTCAGTGAACGCGACGTCGTCGATCTGGCCGGAGACCCGTGGACGGATTTCAACGGTTTCCGGCGCTTCGAGGCGCCCGGTGAATTCGTCCCACTCGTTGACCGGTTGTTCGATCACCTTGGCCACGCTGACTTTGGCAGCAGGCGCGGTGGCGGCAGTCTCCGGAGTCTTGCCGCAGGCGCTCATCACCAGTACGGCCAGCATGGCCAACGGGAAGCGCAAATGTTTGAGTGACTGTTCCATGGATGCATCCGCCAATGTATTGAAGATGGGCGGATGATGCTCGGCGAGGTGTGATGGCACGAATCGAATGAAGCAAAGGTAACTATCATTCGGAATGATATAAGAGCCGAACGAGCCCTCTAGCATGCACCTTTCGTTAGGGGGCTATCAATCTCTTTGAGGGCAATTCTGTGTTGCCCGGTGTGCAAAAGTCAGGAGCGAGGCTGCGCGGCGGGGATTACGCGGGGATTAAAAATGTCGAACCCGCCATGGCGGCGGGTTCGACAATGCGATCAGAGTTTCGGCAACTGACCGATGCGGCCGATCATTTCCGTGACGATTTGCAGATCCAGCTGGAATTGCTCCACGGTCTTGAACTCGCCATCGGTGTGACCGGTGTATTTCACATTTGGCATGGCCAGACCGAATTGCACGCCGTTCGGCAATTCATGCACCGAGGTGGCGCCGGCGGAGGTGCCGAACTCGTGTTTCATGCCGAGATTTTCTGTTGAAACAGCCAACAGTGTCTTGACCCACTCACCCTCAGGATTGCGGTACATCGGCTCGTCGATCGAATAGTCAAAAGCAACGGCTACGTGGCTCTTATTGCTCCACGCTGCCAGTTTCTCAGCGATTTCTGCTTTGAGCTTCTCCGGCGACTTGCCCTTCGGAACGCGCAGGTTGACCGCGAGTTTGAAGGCTTTGTCATCCATGCCGACGTAGGTCAGCGATGTTGTCAGCGGCCCCATGAAGGCATCGGAGAATCCGACTCCCAGCTTGTTACCGAGATAATCCAGCCCCCAATTGTCGGCAGCGTAACGTGCGGCATCGGTGATGTGGTTGTGCTTGAACGCGACTCTGCCATCAAGGCTATTGATAAAGACCAGCATCCGCGCGACCGGGTTGACTCCGGATTCGGGCTCGGAGGAGTGCGCAGATACGCCAGTCACGGTCAGTTTGACGTCTTTGCCGTCGACTTTAGCGCTCACCTGGAAATCGCCGCCATTGCGCTTGGCAAACTCGTCACCGGCCTTCTGCAGGCTGGCAGCCAGCTCCGCAGGCTTGTCGGTGACCAGGGTGGCGACCGATGCCGACGGAATCTGGTTGTTCGCCAGGCCACCGGTCATCGAGGTGATCTCCGCACCTTTGCCTTCACCTTTGCGCTTGGCAAAGTTGGCCATAACGGTGCCATAGCCTTTCTCGGCAATCACCACCGGGTAGCCGCCATCCAGCGCGAGGTTGTAGTTCGGCGTCGGATTGCGTTCGAAATAGTAGGGAATCGCGTCGCCCGTGGTTTCTTCGGTGGTGTCGACCAACAGCTTGAAGTTGCGCACCAGCGGCAGCTTTTCTTCCTTGATGACTTTCATGGCATACAGCGTGACCACGATGCCGTTCTTGTCATCTTCGGTGCCGCGACCATACATGCGGTCGCCGATCAGGGTGATCTTGAAAGGGTCGAGGCGGGTGCCATCCTTGAGCACCCAGTTTTCCGGCGTCACCGGCACCACGTCGGCGTGCGCATGAATGCCGACGACTTCATCGCCACTGCCGTCGAGGGAAATCTCGTACACACGGTTGTCGATGTTGCGGAATTTCAGATTGAATGACTCGGCAAGACTTTTGATCTTCGCGGCGATCTTGATGAATTCCGGGTTGTCATGCTGTTCGACACCGTCCTTGCGATACGTCGGGATCTCGACCAGTTCGCGCAGGGTTTCGGTGGCGGCATCGCTGTATTTCGCGCGCGTGTAGATACCCAACAGACGATAGATTTCGTTCTGCTGCTCGGCCGTCAGGCTCTTGTTATCGAGGTAAGCGCCAATAGCCGGGCCGATGTCGGCGGTTTTCGCCAGATCGCTCTTGCCCAGGCTGCCGAGGAACTGGCGGAAGTCTGTGGCTTTGTCGGCGCTGTAGGTCTTGAGGATTTCAGCGCTCTGCTGCGGGGTGATATTGGCTTGCGCGGGCGCAGTGAACACGGCAAGACCGGCCAGCATCAAGGTGGTGGCAGCCAGTTTTTTGAAGGGGACATTCATTACGAAGGGCATTCCTTTGCAGGGCAGTGAGTTAGGCGTGCCTCAACGCTGAGACACATACACTTACAAACTAACACCGTGCCAGAGCCTTGCGGGAGTCCTGAAAGGGGATGTGTCGCACAAAAATGCAAAAGAGGCGCACAAATGAAAAAGCCCGGGGACGGTTCCCGGGCTTGTTTATGAGTGAGATAAGTCGCCGACCAGAGTCTCGGCGAATCCTTACACCAAGTTCAGCAAAGGGCGGCTACCTGAAAATCTGCTCCATCATCAGCCTGGATGGGATCAGCAACGTATTCGTGTAATAGGCCTCATACCCATAGGCAGTTATGCGAACTTTGCACGGGATTGAAGCTTGCGACGCCAGCAACGGTTTGATGGCGTCGTAGTCATTCAAGTCGCGTTGCGTTCCATCCGCATTGGTGTAGTAAAAGATCAGATTGGAGGAAAACTTGTAATTGGGCCTGGCTTGACTGCTTGCGTTCACTCGCCCTTCGGCTTTTACCGCGATTGGATGCTCGGATGAGAACTCCATGTCTCGGTTCAGAGAGCAGATCAGGGTAGGGCTGAGCTGGTTGGAACTTTCGTAATCATTGAAAGTGTTCTGCAAATCCACAGTGGAGTTGAAGTGTGCCGTGAACAGGTTGGCGGGGCCGAGCTCAAACGACGATAACGTGAGGTCGGCGGGTGGAATACTGGCCGTTTTTACGCAGCCAGTGCAGAGAATAACGCCCAGGTAAATGACCGCGCGGAAGCTGTTCATTGGCCAAAGATACCGTTGATTGAATCAAAAATCAGATCTCGATGTAACGGGAGGTAAATGATTCAGTGGCAGGGATCATCGACTAGCTGCGTTCGGCTTGCCTCACCTTACGACTCAATCCAGGCGTCTTGCCCGTAACGCGCTTGAATGCGCGACTGAAAGCGGCCTGGGAGGTATAACCCAAACGTTGTGCTACTTCTTCAATCGGTAGCCTTTCGAGGGTCAGCCACTGGCTTGCAAGCCGCATGCGCAGTTCGGTGACATAGCGTAGCGGGGCCATGCCAATCGTCGCCTGGAAACGGTCCGCGAAGACCGAGCGTGAGGTGTTGCAGTGCTCTGCCAACTGCGCAACAGTCCAGTCGCGGCCGGGTTGTTGATGAAGCGCAAGCAGTGCACCGGCCAAACGGGGATCGCGCAAGGCGGCGACCAGGCCAGAAGCATTGCCGCAGGCGCACTCCACCCAGCCACGAACGACCATGGCCGCCACCACGTCGGCCAACCGCGCGAGGATACCGGCGAAGCCGACACGAGCGGCGCTTACCTCGCGCTCCATGGTGGTCAGGATCGGCACTAGTCCGGGGTAACGCTGGCCGCCGGCATCAATCAGCATCAGTCCCGGCATCAGCCGGCCAAGGCCATGGATACTGCCCAGTTCAAACTCCATACAAGCACTGAACAGAATAGTGCTCGGAGTGGCGCTGGCATCGGTTCCGGTATTCACTGCGCTGACGGTTTCACCCAAGGGCGCACCGTCTAGATGATCGATGTCCTGGACAGGCGCGCCCTGATGGGAAAACAGTTGATGGGCTGCGCCATGGGAAATAAACACGGCGTTGCCGGCAGACAGCGCGTACGTGGTCCCGTCCTCCATCCGCAACACCGCATTGCCGACGGCCATGAAGTGGAACCAGGCGTGCCCAGGTTTTTCAGCAAAGCCCAAACCGAAAGTTGGACCCGTTTGGATGCGCCGGTATTCAACACCACGCAGGCGCATGCCGCGCAACAGCTCGTTGATGAGGTCCGAGGAAAGAGCAAACTGATCTACAGGCATCATTCAGGTGTTTTGATCAAAAAGTGGAGACTTTGGATCATAGATCATCCGGATTTCGGCGCCTAGACTTCGGCTCCTAATGAAAATTGGGAGATCCGTGCAATGACTGGCTGTGTATGTAACACCGTGTCCGACCGCCATTGCGGCGTCGGCGCGGACGTAGAACCTGCAACCCCCGCGTGGATGGCAGTATTTTCGTTGGCAATGGGTGTGTTCGGGTTACTGACCGCCGAGTACCTTCCGGCCAGTTTGTTGACGCTGATGGCTACCGACCTGGGAGTGTCTGAAGCGCTGGCTGGCCAGGCGGTAACGGTAACCGCCGTGGTGGCGTTGTTCGCTGGCTTGTTGGTGCCAGGCCTGACCCGCGGCATCGACCGACGTTGGGTGTTGCTGGGTTTTTCCATGTTGATGGTCGCCTCCAATCTGTTGGTCGCCGTTTCCTCCAGCTTCGCGGTGCTGTTAGTGATGCGTATCTTGCTGGGCATTGCCCTTGGCGGGTTCTGGAGCATGGCGGCGGCGGTAGCGATGCGCTTGGTGCCGAGTGCGCTGTTGCCCCGGGCGCTGTCGATCATTTTCAGCGGCATCGCCATCGGCACGGTCGTTGCGGTGCCGCTGGGCAGCTATCTGGGTGGGCTGTATGGCTGGCGCAGCGCGTTCTTCGCCGCGGCGGCGGTAGGCATGGTGACCCTGGCTTTCCAGGCGTTCACTCTGCCGCGTCTTGCGCCGCGCCGGCCGGCACGCCTGCGCACTGTGCTCGAGGTGTTGCAGCGCCCAGGCATCGCCATGGGGATGTTCGGTTGTGTGCTGGTGCACAGCGGGCACTTCGCGATGTTTACCTATGTTCGGCCATTCCTTGAAGGGACTACCGGCATCGGCGCGCAAGGGCTGTCACTGATGCTGCTGGGGTTCGGTGTGGCGAACTTCGTCGGCACGCTGGTGGCCGGCAGGCTGCTGGAGCGCCACCCGCTGGCCACTCTGGTGCTGATGCCCGCGCTGGTCGGCGTTGCAGCACTGGCGTTGGTGCTGTTGCCGGCCTCGGTGCCGGGGCAGGCGCTACTGCTGGCGGTCTGGGGCATGGCCTTTGGTGGTGTGCCGGTGGCGTGGTCGAACTGGGTCGCCAGCGCGGTACCTGATCAGGCGGAAAGCGCCGGAGGCATGGTAGTGGCCTCTGTGCAGTCAGCCATCGCCACGGGCGCCGCCGCTGGCGGTGCAATGTTCAGCCTCGGTGGCAGCGCAGGCGTATTCGTAGCGGCAGCCGTGCTGATGCTGCTGGCGGCGTTGCTGATTGCTCTGCGTGTCCGCGTCCCTTCTGGCCATGGCGTTCGCCAGTCCAAGCCCGCGTTGCACCTTTGATCCGGTTTGCCAAACCGCCTCTATCCTTCCGTAACCAGGGACGTAGCCGTGTTATCGAGCTGCAAGCGGGGCGAACCGATCCTGTTCTGCTACTGAACTCCCACGCCGCTAATGGGCCAATCGGATTGGGTCTAACTGGCGCAGAAGCCGGATTTCGATATCTGGCAGGGTTGGGTCAGTGAAGCAGCGGCCAGGAAAATCGATGCGACGTTCTGGAAGGTTTTCCAAGGCAGGGAAGCCTTTCTTTAATCGCAGATAGATTGCGCTGAGTTTGCCGATGTTCGCCGTTCTAAAGTGCGCACCGTCGCGGTCGATAACTCAGAGTACGCATGGGCTTATCTCCTCATAACAACACATGCGACGTTCAGTGCTAGCGTTTCCCCTTGCCAAAACTATAAATATCCGCAGGTGAAGTCATGAATATCAAGCAGAAGCTGACCTGGGCGTTCGCAGCTATCGCGTGCGTCCCGGTCATCTTGGTCGCCGTTTTGGTAGTGCTGAATTTGCGAGAGGGGGCCCTGGCCAATTTTCTCGACAGCAGCGGTCGTGAGATCCGCCAGATTGACAATGGCATGCAGCAGTTTTTCGACGGCATAAGCCAAAACGTCGACTATATAGCCAAGGACCCGCGCGTTGTCGCGGCCAAAGACCTCAAGAGCTACGCGGGTGCCGAAGCTGCGCAAATTCCACTTACTCAGGCCAACAAAGAGCTGCTGGCGATATTTGACCAGTTCGCCAAAAGTCATCCGAGTACTGCTTACCTGTCCCTGGGTCTGAGCGACGGCGGATACGCCAGTTGGCCGGACGACACCAAGCTGAACAACTACGATCCGCGCGTCCGTCCCTGGTATAAAGCGGCCATCGCCACGCCAGGCGCCACTGTGCGCACGGGTGCCTACTACTGGGCGCCGGACGATGTGACGCTGATCGGCACTGTGCGTACTGTCGCCGACGCCGCCGGGAATATCCTGGGAGTGGTTGGCCTTGATGTATCGCTTAAACAGCTCACTGAACTGGTGCGCAACATCAAGCTGGGCGATAGCGGCTACCTGATGCTGGTGGAAGACAACGGTAACGTGCTGGTAGACGCCAGCGACGCGAAGCACAACTTCAAACCTCTGGCCGACCTGGGTCCCAACTACGCCGAACTAGCCAAGGGAGGCGACGGCGTGACCCAAATCGAGATTGATGGTGTGGCCTACATGGCCAACGTGGTCAGTTCCAAAGACCTGGGCTGGCGCTTTATCGGCCTGATCAAGCGTGATGAAGTGATGGCCGACGTCAGCCGGCTGACTTGGTTGATCGCCGCCATTGCAGCGGCATTGGCGTTGGTGTTCGCGATAGTAGGCGCCAGCTTTGCGAGCGTCATCGTGCGTCCGATTCGCGGCGTGGCCGACGGCCTGCAAGAAATCGCCGAAGGAGAAGGCGACCTGACGCGCCAACTCCAGGTGCAGGGCAAGGACGAAACCGCCAGCCTGGCGGGCTGGTTCAACCAGTTCCTGAGCATGATTGCACAATTGGTGCAACGCATAGGCAACGCCTCATCTGACCTGCAGACCGCGGCCGCCGACACTAGCGAAGTGGCCAACAACATGAACCAGGCTGCAGGTCGTCAGCGTGAGGCCGTGGAGTTGGTGAGCACCGCGTTCAACGAAATGGTCGCTACTGCCAACGAAGTTGCACGTTCGTGCAGTGCTGCCGCGTCGAGTGCCGACGAAGGCTACCGCGACGTACATGACGGCCAGCAGCACATCGGCGAAGCCACAGGCAGCGTGCTCAAGCTCAGCGAAGACCTGCAAAAGTCGACCCAGACCATGCAGTTGCTGGAGCAGGACAGCCAGAACATCAACACCATTCTCGATACCATCCGCTCGATTGCCGAGCAGACCAACTTGCTAGCGCTCAATGCGGCGATTGAAGCCGCGCGCGCCGGTGACCAAGGCCGAGGCTTCGCCGTGGTCGCCGACGAAGTCCGCGCTCTGGCTCGCAGGACAGCCGACTCCACCGGCGAGATCGACAGCTTGCTGGGCAATCTCGCCCGCCGCACCCAAGAAGTCACGCAGCAGATGCAAGGCAGCCTGCAAGTGTCCCACGCCAGTGTGGAACGCATTCAGCAGGCGCGTGACAGCTTCGACAAGATCCGTGGCTCGGTGGACTCGATCCGCGACCAGAATACCCAGATCGCCACAGCCGCTGAGGAGCAGCACCAGGTGGCCGAAGAGATCAATCGCCACATCGCCCAGATCCATGCCGATGCCCAACTGGTCGAAGGCTTTGCTCAGTCGTCACAGGCTGGCTCGGGTCGATTGATAGACATTTCCGGTCAGCTCAAAGGCCTGGTGGGTCGTTTCAAATATTAGTATCCCGACCCGAATGAAAACGGTGAGCACTCACCGTTTTTACTCGGCCGACATACGCGGTTTTATTGCTTCTACCGTTGCGCTGAAAGCCTCAGGCCGGTCTATCGAATAGCAGAGAGTCCTAGCCCTAGAGACTATCCGGATCGCCAAAAAACATCTGGATCCGCGACCGCAGCCAACGCTCACCCGGATCATTATCCTGGGACCCACGCCAAGCCATATGCAGCTCAAACGTACGCGTCGGCAACGGCGGATCTTCCGCGCGAACGCCGCCAGCCGCCGTCAACGCCTCCGCGGTGTAATCCGGCACGGTCGCCACGATGTCAGTGCCCGCCAGCAACGTACTCAAGCCATTGAACTGCGGCACGGCCAGCACCACATGGCGTTTACGCCCGAGTTTCTCCAGCTCTTCATCAATAAACCCACTGAGATCACCGGCAAACGACACCAGCGCATGCGGACGTGCGCAGTAGTCGTCCAGGCTCAACGGCCCCGGTACGGTATCGGCGCGCAGCAGTTTTGGTGCGCTGCGACGCAGGACCTTGCGCTTGGCGTTGGCCGGCAGGTCGGTGGTGTAGCTGACGCCAATGGATATCTCGCCGGAGGCCAAAAGGCCCGGCATCAATATGTAGTTGACGCGACGAATCACCAACACGATGCCAGGCGATTCGGCGCGCAGGCGTTTGAGCAGCATCGGCAGCAGGGCAAATTCGACGTCATCCGATAAACCGATACGGAATACCGAGGTGCTGGTGGCCGGGTCGAATTCGGCCGCGCGGCTGACGGCGGTCGAAATGGAATCGAGGGCCGGCGAGAGCAGGGCGAAGATTTCCACCGCGCGGGCGGACGGTTCCATACTGCGCCCGGTGCGCACGAATAGCGGGTCGTCGAACAGGCTGCGCAGGCGCGAGAGCGCCGCACTGATTGCCGGTTGACCGAGAAACAGTTTTTCTGCCGCCCGGGTCACACTGCGTTCGTGCATCAATGTTTCGAATACGATCAACAGGTTCAGGTCGACACGACGCAGGTCATTACGATTCATCTGGAGTCCTGGCAGAGTCATCAAGCTTGACGAGAGCGGCCATATGAGAACAATGGCCGGCATGAATCTTACGGGGAAAGACTGGTACTCTGCACCGGAAAATTCAGCCTAACTGAGACGGTGGCAGCAGTTTTTCACGGATTTTGCCAATGCCGCCCATACTGCGGAATCAATGACAGGCATGTCGACTATTAATAGCCACTGATAGTCTTGGGTCAAAAGCCCAGATAGAGTTCAGGGCATTAGAGGTTACTTTGACGAGGTTTGCGATGTCCCGCACGATCCGTTTTCACAAGTTTGGTCCGGCCGAGGTGCTCAAATGCGAAGAGCATGCGGCCGCTCAGCCAGGTCCTGGCGAAGTGCAGGTGCGTGTCGAGGCGATCGGCATCAGCTGGTATGACACCCTCTGGCGTCAGAATCTGGCCTCGTCTCAGGCGCGACTGCCTGCGGGTCTTGGTCACGAGATGGCCGGTGTGATCACCGCTGTCGGCGACGGTGTTGATGATCTGGCAGTGGGTGACAAGGTCGCCAGTTTTCCGGCCGAGAGTGCGAACGACTACCCGGTCTACGGCGAATCGATCGTGCTGCCGCGTACTGCGCTGACCCGTTATCCGGATGTGCTCAGCCCGATTGAAGCCAGCGTGCATTACACGCCGTTGCTGATCGCCTACTTTGCCTACGCCGATCTGGCACGGGTCAAACCGGGGCAGTTTGCGCTGGTCACTGACGCCAGCCATTGCGCCGGTCCTTCGTTTGTCCAGTTGGGCAAGGCAATGGGTGTGCGGGTGATTGCCGCGACCAAAGAAGCCGAGGAGCGCGAGTACCTGCTGTCCCTTGGTGCAGAAAAGGTCATCGTCACCGAAGAGGAAGATCTGTTGATGCGAATCAACAAGATCACCGACAACCGTGGTGTCGACGTGGTGTTCGACGGCCTCGGCGGGCCGCAGATGTCGCTGCTTGGCGATGTGCTGGCGCCGCGTGGCAGCCTGGTGCTGTATGGCTTGCAGGGCGGCAATCAGACGCCGTTCCCGGCCTGTGCAGCGTTCCAGAAGAACATCCAGTTCTTCGTGCACTGCATCGGCAACTTCACCGGCAAGCCGGAACTGGGCATCACTCAGGATCACGTCGCTTTGCAACGGGCCCTGCGTGACATAAACCAGTTGACCGCTGACCGCGTGCTTCTGCCCCTCAAGACCCGTGTATTTCCGTTCAACGAGTTCGTCGAAGCGCATCGCTACATGGACGAATGCCCTTGTCGCGAACGGGTTGCTCTGCAAGTCGAACCGGCGTAAGCCTTGTAATCAGAGTCCGTGGCCCCACGGACTCTTGTGCGTTTATCCTACCGTTTAAAACAGAGACCCCGAGAGCTGCACCCGACACCGTTCAGCAACTGAACTGGTTTTTGCTCTCGATCTGTATCTTCTAATCACAACATAAGCCCTGATAATTGAATGATTACTTTCATCTCAAGGAATGAGCCATGACTGTGCATTCAATTCGTCCCTCACATTATCAAACGGCTAAAACTGTTGATCGCACCAACTTCTGTTTAATTGTTGTAGGGCTATTCCGAAACCGCTTCTCTTTTTCTTGTACTCACTTGTCGTGGGATGTTGTGGGAAGTTTCCTAGGAAGATTTAATTCTAGAAAATCCCTAGCAATTACAGAGGGTTGACACTGCCTTTCGGTGGTGGGCTGGCTTTCTTGAACTCAAGTGTTTCAAATAACTACAATTTTGTAAGTGTTAGCATTTGAGCGTCTATTACTTATTGATGAATTGTCGTGCGGCTAATGTTTTGTCTGCATGCCATGAAACTTTTGATACCGGGTAAATACCGATGAGCACTATCCATGATCAGGCAATGAATTACGTCTACCAGCAAGTCTTGCAGCGTCTGCTGAGTTTCTTCTCTCGCGCAGAGCGTACGGCATTGCAGTTGCTGATCCAGCGGCTGGCCGTCGCTGCGGGCGGCATGGAGAACATCGGTCATTTCAAAGTGCTGGTGAACCAGTCCGGGGCGCGTGACAGCTGTTATACGCTGGCTTTGTTGCGGGCTGCGCAGCTGACTATCGCCGGACGGGCCCCCGCAACCTTTCAATTGCGTGTAGCGACCCTGCGTTGGAACGGCAACACTCAAACGGCACTGCAGAACATGCATCGCAGCTTCAGTGCGCTGTTCCTTTATGACGATCCTCGGGTCGAGCTGATGATGGTCGATCATCGCCAGGTTTTGCCGTTCGACCATCAGGCACCACTCAGCGACGAGGGGCGTGAAGCCCATCGCGTGAATCTGCTGGTGCTTGGTCATCGCCGAACGTTCAACGAACCGCTCGAATTGTGGGATGACGCCTATCTGGCTACCGCTGAGTTCTACGGTCAGATCGCTCGCTGGAACAGTGGTGTTGATGCAATGATCGGTAGCGAGCCCCCACAGCGCCAGAAGCACTTCCTCGACGGATTGAGTCGAGCAGTACAGAAAGCGGCAATCTCCGGACCACTGCTCAATACCTCGGGCTTTGAAATGCTGTTCCCTGTGCTCGATGGCCTGGGAGGTGATTATTATCGCGAGTTCTACACCGACGAAGATCGCGTGACGTGGCGGCCCGAAGGGCAGTTCGAGGCCTGTCGGCGTACCGGTTTCATCAATATCAACGACATGATCGTCGGCAAACTGGAAGAGCGCTGGCCTTTGCTCAGCGACTTTCTGGGATTCCAGGCAAATGACCAGAGCCTTTATCAAAATGACGACGAATACGCAGAGCCCCTGGTCGCGGCGCATTTGCGTGGTTTGCAGGCGCAGTTCATCGAAGGTCGCACGTATGAGGATGGAATCGGCAAATACCTGCAGAACCGCTTGATGGAGATGCGGCGCAAGCAGGTGCCCGAACCGCTGTGCGAACAGTTGCTCAGCAGTTTTGGTGACCTTGAAGATCCCAAGCACTTGCGTATGCAGGCAGAGGCCAGTTTGTTGGCGAGTTTCGATCTGAACGAAGCGCAGTTGACGTGTCTGTTGTTTGCACCGTTTATAGATAGCGGTGCCGGGCTCGAAAGGTTCCTGCGCAATTGTCATCCCGGGATGTTGGTGGCGATGCCTGATCTGCATCGGGCCATGCAGGGCCTCAATGCGCCGGAACAGGTCCTGAAGTGGATGACCGATGTCAGCGGTTTGCCGGTCGCGATGATTGTTCGTCTTTACGCAACGGGGCCCATTCGCATGCCGGCAACCAGCGAAGGCGCTGCGGATGACGCAAATCTGAACGAGGCGGGTCGCGGGGCGACAGTCGATCGGTCGGCGGAAGGCTGAACGTGAGCCATCTGCCAGTTTTCGTATCACAGCCAATGGCTGCGGGGTCGTGAAGGCTCAGGAAACCGACTTCGTTTATCAGGCGGTTTATCGCTACCTGACGCAACTGATCGACGAAGCGGGGAGCAGTTCGGCAGTGCGCCTGCCTTCGTTGCGGCAGTTGGCTGACCGACTGAATGTGTCCATTTCGACCGTTCAGTACGCCTACGCACTGCTGGAAAAGGAAAACAGGGTCTATTCGATCGCCAAGTCCGGGTATTACGCGCAGGCGCTACCCACGATCGAGTTGCCCGGTAGTGGCAATGATTTGCTTGAGACGGTCTACGTCAACGCCCGCCGCCCGGGCATGTGTGTGTTGAGCACCGACGATCCGGCGACCTTGCAACCGCTGGACAGTCCGCTGTTGATGCTTGAGCGGGAACTGCTGCGGCAATATCCCCGCCAGCCACAATTGCTGTTGCAACCTTGCGGTGATCTGGAACTGCGCACAGTGCTTGCGGCGCGCTACACCTCGTCAACGACGAATTGCTGGCATGCGGACGATGTCTATGTCGGTGCCGATCTACGCGGTGTGCTGGAGATACTCATCTCCGTGCTTGAGTTGCGCGGGGCCACGGTAGTGGTTGAATCGCCCTGTGACTGGATAATCCTGCGTCTGCTGGAAACTGCCGGGGTGCGGGTTATCGAGTTGCCGCTACTGGAGGGGGGAGTGATCGATCCGCAACGGCTGGAGTCATTGCTTAAAAGCGAGCCGGTGCGATTGATTCTTCTGTCCTCGATATTGAGCATGCCTCACGGTAGCCTGCTGTCTCAGGCCAATCGGCAAACGGTTGCACATTTGCTCGGGTGTCATGGCACCTGGGTGCTGGAAAACGACTGCTACAGCGAACTCGACGAAGCAGTCGGCACCGATCGCTTGCGCGACTGGCTGGACCCTGATCGTTTGTTGATATTTTCAACGTTCGAGAAATTCATCGGTGCGGAGGCTCCTTTTGGTTATGTCCTGTCACACCATTGGCGAAGTGAGCTGCAGCGCCACTTTCTGCTGCGAGCATTTCGCTTGTCGCCTATTCGCCAGAAGGCAATTGCCAGGCTGTTGGCTGGCGGTCGCCTGGATCAGCATTTGTCCGTACTCAGACGTATGCTCAGAGAGCGCCGCACGCCCCTGATTCAGCTACTGCGCGAGCGTCTGGGCGATGTATTGCAGGTTGTCGAGCCGCAGGGAGGGGCGACAATCTGGGCGCGCTCACTACGTCCGGTGGATATGGGGAACGTTTTTCATCGCCTGCTCAAGCAACAGATCATTATTGCGCCTGGTGAGTTGTTCAGTCTGCAAGGGTTGCATACGCACCATTTGCGTTTGAGCCCGCTGTTCAATGGTGACCATGACTTGGTCAGCGTCGCCGGGTTGCTGGGCGAAGCGTTGCGGCTGGCGCCGTCAGACTAACGTTAAAAAACATCGGAAGTGCCGCGGATAGATACCATCGCGCTGCGGTCAAACTGCCAGTAAACTGCGCTCTATTCCTGAACCACTCTATTTCAGAGGTTTTGCATGACACTCAGTCCTTTTGCGGGCAAACCGGCACCGGCAGAATTGTTGGTCGATATCCCGCGACTGGTAACGGCTTATTACACCGGTCAGCCTGACGCTTCCATTTCCACGCAACGTGTGGCGTTCGGTACTTCCGGGCATCGGGGCAGTTCCTTCGACTTGAGTTTCAATGAATGGCATGTTCTGGCCATCAGTCAGGCGATCTGTCTGTACCGTGAAGCCCAAGGGATCACCGGACCGCTGTTTGTCGGCATCGACACACACGCACTGTCGACCCCGGCCGGGGCCAGCGCGCTGGAAGTATTGGCGGCCAACGGTGTGACCGTAATGATCGCCGAAGGGGATGAATACACGCCAACGCCCGCTATTTCCCACGCCATTCTGTGCTACAACCGTGGCCGTACTTCGGGCTTGGCCGATGGCGTTGTCATCACGCCGTCGCACAACCCGCCGCAAAGCGGTGGCTACAAATACAACCCAACCAACGGCGGCCCGGCCGACACCCACATCACCAAGTGGATCGAAGCCAAGGCCAACGAACTGCTGGCCAATAAGCTGGCAGGGGTTAAACGCATCAGCTACGAGCAAGCCCTCAAGGCCAGCACCACCCATCGTCACGACTACGTAAACACCTACGTGGCCGACCTGATCAACGTGATCGACTTCGACGCCATTCGTGACGCCAAACTGCGTCTGGGCGTTGATCCGCTGGGTGGAGCAGGGGTGCGCTACTGGTCGGCAATTGCCGAGCATTACCGTCTGGACCTGGACGTGGTGAACAAGGAGGTCGATTCGACCTTCCGTTTCATGACCGTCGACTGGGATGGCCAGATTCGTATGGACCCGTCGTCGAGCCACGCGATGCAGGGTCTGATCGGCCTGAAAGAGCGCTTCGATGTCGCTTTCGCCTGCGACCCCGATCACGACCGCCACGGCATCGTGACGCCGTCCGGTGGTTTGCTCGCGCCGAACAACTATCTGGCGGTGTCGATCGATTACCTGTTCCAGAACCGCCCGCAGTGGCGCGCGGATGCTGGCGTGGGTAAAACCGTGGTCAGCAGTGGTTTGATCGATCGCGTCGCCAAGCGTCTGGGTCGTCGTCTGTACGAAGTCCCGGTCGGTTTCAAATGGTTCGCTGACGGCCTGTTCGATGGTTCGTTGGGTTTCGGCGGTGAAGAGAGTGCTGGCGCATCTTTCCTGCGTAAGGACGGTGGCGTGTGGAGCACTGACAAGGACGGTTTGATCCCGGCCTTGCTCGCCGCCGAAATGACCGCGCGCACCGGTCGTGATCCGAGCCAGGCCTACAAGGCATTGACCGATGAGCTGGGCGAACCGTTCTCGGTACGCGTCGATGCCAAGGCCAATCCGGAGCAGAAAGCCCTGCTGAGCAAGTTGTCGCCTGCCCAGGTCACTTCGACCGAACTGGCCGGCGAGAAAATCCAGAGCATTCTTAGCCATGCACCGGGCAATGATCAGGCGATTGGCGGTCTTAAGGTGATGACGGAAAACGGCTGGTTCGCCGCGCGTCCGTCGGGCACCGAAGACATCTACAAGATCTACGCCGAAAGCTTTATCAGTGACGACCACCTCAAGCAACTGGTCGTCGAAGCGCAGACGTTGGTGGATGGCGCCATCTCCAGCAAGTGATGCTCGCAAGCGCATGAAAAAAGGGGCAACCGAGATGGTTGCCCCTTTTTTTTGTCCTGCCCTTCAGACGATTAAGCCAAATCCACCAAGACGATTTCACTGTCCTCAACGGCCGTGACGGTCAGCACACGCTCGTGCGCTACCGCGACACCGTCTCGAGCTTGTGCGCGCAAGCCGTTGACTTCAATCGCGCCGGTGGCCGGCACCAAGTACGCACGACGGCCTTCATCCAGATGATATTCCGCGGTTTCACCCGCCTTGAGATTGGCCGCGACCAACCTTGCATCGGCACGAATCCGCAGGCTCTGGTCATCGCCATCCTTGCCGCTGGCCAAGGTAACAAAGCCTTCACGCAGGCCTTTCGGAAATGGTTTCGCACCCCACGATGGCGGGGCGCCGGTTTCCGTCGGCAGAATCCAGATCTGGAAGATCTTGGTGTCTTTCGCTTCCAAGTTGTATTCGCTGTGAGCAATGCCGGTGCCGGCGCTCATTACCTGGACGTCGCCAGCCTCGGTGCGGCCCTTGTTGCCCAGATTGTCCTGGTGAGTAATCGCGCCTTCCCGGACATAGGTGATGATTTCCATGTCACGGTGTGGGTGCTGCGGGAAGCCAGTGCCCGCCGCGATCACGTCATCGTTCCACACCCGCAAGTTGCCCCAGCTCATGCGCTGCGGGTTGTAGTATTCGGCGAACGAAAAGTGGTGATGGGCATCCAACCAGCCGTGATGGGCGCCGCCCAGCGAGCTGAAGGGTCTGAGTTCAAGCATGATCGTCTCCTGAAAAGGTTCGTTATGGGGCGTGATGAGTTGCACCCGACGCGATACCGGTGGTTTATGACGGCGATCATCTATCAGTCAACTATCGATAAAAAGCGTAAAAAGTGCGGCATTACCATCGAAATGACTGATAAGAAAAGGCTCGAAAGGATCTCATCCAACCTTCAGTTCATCGCCTAAACCAATGACCTGTAAGCATTTCGCTAGAACTGAGCGGCAAATACAGACACCATAGCCGCCACAGCCTCACACACTGGAGCCCGTCAGCGTGGCGCAACACACCCCCGATCTTCCTCCCGAACTTCGCCCCTTGGCCGAGATGCCATGGTTCAAACGCCTGGCTGCACGCTTCTTTGGTCACGGTTTGACCCGTTTGCGCGCGCAACACCGTGCATCGTGGTTGCACGGTCAGGCCGACGGCTTTCGCAGCGGCCATACCGCTGGTGTCGAATATGGCTTTAACGAGGGCAAGCTTGAGGGGCTGGAAGAGGGCCGTCAGGTGCTGCTGATCCGTGACAGTCGCAACACCGAGCATCGCCCGCCCAGTGTCGATAATCACCTGTTTGACGATTGGCGCCTGCCGCTGACGGGCGAGCTGAAAAAGCGCATGAAGGCCGATGTCGCCCGTTTGTTGCCTGAGCACGCTCAGCCAAGCGCCGCGCAGTGGAAGATGATTTTCAGCGAAACCCCGTCAACCTCAGTGGTTGCTGGCGCAGGCGCGGGCAAATCCACCACGCTGGTACTGCGCATTCTATTGCTCCACCACTATCTGGGCTTTGAACTGGATTCGATGACCGTGGTGACGTTTACCCGCGAGTCGCGCAAGGATTTCATAAACAAGCTGATCGAACTGTTCGCACTCTGGGGCCAGACGCTGAATCTGCGCCAGGCACGCGACTTGGTGCGCACCTTCCACTCGCGCATTTTGCCGATGGTGCGCAGCTTGCCGGGTTTCGAACGTCTGCAGGCCTTTGAAAACCTCAGTCACCGCGCACAAGGTGATGAGCAGGAGGTCGACAGTAATCCGTTCGACCTGCGTATCAACGATGCACAACGTCAGCAACTCAACGCCTGTTATCACCGCTTGTTCAATGACGACGAGCGTTTCCGTCAGTTGATTCAGCCGCTGTCGCGCGCTGGTTTGCAGCTCAAGGAACTGGAGCGTGACCACCCGGACGTGCAGAAGCGCGTCGCGGTGACGGAATTGGCTTCCCGTCGCGACGAAGAGCTGTGCGATGCCATCGAAGACTTGTGGTTCCGCGCTGGCGCCTGGCCAATCAAGGGCATTGAGCCGAACCGGCAGAGTTTCGATATCAACGGGGCAAAATTTCATTGCCATGGCTATATTCCGAGCCTTGATGCCTGGGTGGTGCTCGGCTTCGATCCGCGGGAAAATCCGCAGCTGAGCCGGCCAAACGCCAAGCTCAGCGTGCGCGCAGAGTGGGCAGTCAAGCGCACCCTGTTTCAAGCTTTCTGTCGTAAGCCATTGATTTGGCTTGATAGCTACGAGGCGTCGAAGCGCGTTCTGGCAACGCTGGCAGGCGATGCCAGCGCCGGGCCGGGCTTCGATTACAAGGTCAAGGGTGAGCTGGCCTCCGCGCCGTTGCTCGACTGCTTCGTGGCAGCGGCAGGCTTCATCGAGAACCTCGGCCTGGATGTGCCAGACGCCGTCGGCCGCATGAGCTTTGCCAAAGATGATCCTGACCGTTTCTTCTTTGAGGCCCTGAGTCTGTTCTGGCGCGCCTTTGAAGATCATCTGCTGGATCAGAAACCGCCAATCATGACCTACAACCGTATGTTCGCGCTGTTCAGCGAGCACTCGCCGGAGAACCTCAAGCTGTTGAGCGATGAGTTGCTCCGGCCGTTGTCGCACCTGATGATCGATGAGTTTCAGGACGTCTCGCCGCAGATTGTTTCGTGGATACGCGCCAGCCTCAGCGAAATACGCAGCCGAGGTCCGGCCATGCACGTCGGGCGGGGCGCACAGCGTTCATCGTTGCTATGTGTCGGCGATGACTGGCAGTCGATTTACGGTTGGCGTGGCAGTTCGCCGAGTTACTTCATGGCGTTCGACAAGGAGTTCCCGTCGCCGAGCACCACGCGGGTGATGCTCAGTGACAACTACCGCAGCCACCAGCACATCATAGACGCCGCTGAGCACATTGTCCGCGCCGCACCGGCGATCCCGGGCAAAAAAGCCAAAGCCAGCGGCGCAGCCCAGCCACTGCAACCGGTCAATGTAATGGAACGCGATGATCAGGCCTTGGGGCAGCGTCTCGCCGAACACTATCGTCAGGGCCATTCAATCTTGATGCTTTATCGAAAAAGCAGCGATAAGTCATTGATTGAAGAGCATATTCAGCCTGTAGTTAATGTGGATTCGAGATTGCCTTACGAAGCGCGACGGCTGAAACAACTGACCTTCCACAGCGCCAAAGGTCTGCAGGCGGATGCGGTGTTTCTGCTCGGTGACTGTCAGCACCTGACCAGTTCGCCCTACAAGAACCAGGTCTACCGCATGGCAGGTTTGGGCAAGTCGGGCGACAGCGAGCCGTATGACAGTGCGCAAAAGGACGAGATCTTGCGCCTGGCCTACGTCGGTATCACCCGGGCAGTCAGCCATTGCTACTGGTATGTCGAACCGCAGGAGGCGCAAGCGGTGAACATGCCTAGGGCGTCCGACCGGGTGGCCAAAGGCAAGCCGTTCTTCGTTGATCACCGGACGGTCAGGCAAACTGCATAAGCCAACAAAAAGCCCGCATTACTGCGGGCTTTTTCGTTTTAAATCATAAGCTTATGCGTAACTCTTGAGAGACTCTGGAGGAATGAACGCTTCCAGCTCATCCTCCACAGCCTCGATGATTCGCTCGACATCCGCTGCATTCATCACCGTCGCGCACGGGATCCCGGCGATGGCGATCATGGTTTCGCCGCTGGCACGATCGAACAGTCGGGCGATCATACTGCCCGGCGCGTCCATCGTTGCTTCAAACCCCATCGGATGAAAATGCCAACGCATCAACTGGCATGCGTTGGGGAACGTGACTTTGCTTGACCCTTTATTCATGTGTTGCCCGCCTTCTTCATCGAGCGCTTCCGTTTGCTCATGTTAGGTGGGAAGAGCCTTCATTGGCTCAACCGGTGACTGACATTAAAAGTAGCATCTGCATGTGAAATTCCTGTGAGATTTTTCAGTTCATTTTGCGATTGCTTCGCATTTTTTGATGTAAGTCACGGCCTACGCAATCGTCGCCAAAGTGCCACTACTGATTAGCCATTGAAGCCCGCGCCGAACTTCGGCAAGCTCGGTTCTTTTTCGCTGAGCCTCTTATGCACGCCGACGACGACGGCCCAGAACAGACCCAAGCCACGGCGGCCACGGTCATGCGCTATCACCTGAGCTGGAAGCGCCGCGACCTCGACAGTGTCATGGCGCTGTACCACCCGGACATCCAGTACAACGATTTCTTCCAGAACCGCGTGCTCGGTCTCGACGAGTTGCGCGAGTACGTGCGCGTGAGCATGCCGCGTGAATCCGACGAAGCGCTTGAGCATTGCGACCGCATTCGCGTCGATGGCAACACCGCGTTCATCCAATATGAAGTGACGCTGCGCGGTGGTGAAGGGCTGGTGTCGTTCCGCTCCAGTGAAGCGATCACGGTCAAAGACGGGCTGATCTGGCGCGTCAATGAATACGCTTCATTGGTGCGTGCGCAGTCCGCCAGCACAAAGGTACCCAGTCAGCGTCCAGCGGCCAGTCGCCTGGGCCTGTCGCCGCGCCAGTTGAGCTTCATGGCCGAAGACCTGCAGCAGTATTTCGAAAAACAGCAGCCGTACCTCGATCCAGAACTCGACTTGCAGCGGGTGGCGAAAGAGTGCGGGTACAGCCGCAATCAGATTTCCTATCTGCTCAATCAGGTGCTCGGGCAAAGCTTCTATCGCTATGTCAATCAGGCGCGCCTGCAACATCTGCTGCGCTCGCTGGATCACGCCACGCCACCGCTGCGCATTGATGAGCTGGCCTTCGCTGCCGGTTTCAATTCGTTGTCGGCGTTCTACAGCTGTTTTCGCCAGCACACCGGCCAGTCGCCCAAGGCCTACGCGAAACAAATTTCTTTGCGGGCACGCGCGCAAGACATCGACTGAACACAGCCACTAGGATCGACGCCATCGAAGGTTTTCAGTGGCGGAGTCTTGCATGCCGGCGTGGCGCACTATCAGTTTGTGGATGGATCAACTCGATGAGCCGCTGACCGCGCGGCCCGAGCTTGAGCGAGATCTGGACGTCGACGTGGCGATCATCGGCGCCGGTTACACCGGATTGTGGACGGCGTACTACCTGAAGAAACTCGCGCCGGGTCTCGACATTGCGATTGTCGAAGCGCAGACCGCCGGATTTGGCGCCTCTGGGCGTAATGGCGGATGGCTGATGGGCAACCTGCTCGGCGAGGATCGTCTGCTGGCCGGGTTGTCGCCAGAGCAACGCCGCGCCTCATTCGATCTGCTGCACAGCATTCCTGATGAAGTCGAAATCGTCCTCGAACGCGAAGGTATCAACTGCGATTATCGCAAGGGCGGTGTGCTGTATTGCGCGGCGCGTTACCCGGAACAGGAAGCCTCGCTGCGTGAATATCTGGGCAAACTGCACGCCCAGGGCCTCACCGACGACGACTACCGCTGGCTCAGCCCTGAACAACTGGCGCAGCAGATCCGTGTGGCCAAGCCCTATGGCGGGATTTACGCGCCACACGTGGCGACCATCCATCCGGCGAAACTGGTGCGCGGTCTGGCGCGCACCGTGCAGAACATGGGCGTGAAGATCTACGAAAACAGCCCGGTCACGCAATGGCAGTCGGGCAGCTTGCGCACCGCCAAAGCCAGTGTGCGCAGCCGCTGGATCGTGCCGGCCGTCGAAGGTTATTCGGTGACTTTGCCGCCGCTGGGCCGCTATCAATTGCCGGTGCAGAGCCTGATCGTCGCCACCGAACCCTTGTCTGCCGCGACCTGGGACGAAATCGGTCTCAGCCGTGGTCAGGCATTCAGCGAGTTCAGTCGTCAGGTCACCTACGGCCAGCGCAGCGCCGACAACCGCCTGATCTTCGGCGCTCGGGGCGGGTATCAGTTCGCCGGCAAGCTACGCCACAACTTTGATCTGACCCGCGATGAAGTCGAGCTGCGCCGCTATCTGTTCAGCGAATTGTTCCCGCAGCTGAAAAACGTGCAGATCACCCACGCCTGGGGCGGCAATCTCGGCATGTCCCGGCACTTCAAACCGCACATGCTCTGTGATCGCGCCAATGGCATCGCGCTGTCCGGCGGTTATGGCGGGGAGGGCGTCGGCGCGAGCAATCTCGGCGGCCGCACCTTGGCGGATCTGATTCTCGAGCGCGATACGGAACTGGTTCGCCAGCCATGGGTGCTGCCGGACGGTGGCATTCATGCGCTGCGTGCGTGGGAACCGGAGCCGTGCCGTTGGCTCGGCTACAACGCGATCATCAAAAGCTTCGTCCACGAAGACCAGACCTTGGCCAATCCGGCGACTGCGCCATGGCGGCGCAAGCTCGCCAGCCAGGTCGCGGGGTTCATGGAAGGTTTCATGCACTAAAAGCCGTTAATTTAAAAGACAGGTCAGACCATGAGCATTACCCAGTTCAAAAACACCGCAACCCTGCTACTCGATGAATCCAGTCCGGTAGCCGTACCCCTCGGCGAGCCGGTGGCGATCGCTTCAACCACCAGCGTCGAGCGCGACGACGGCGTCGAAACCGGCGTCTGGGAATGCACTCCGGGCCGCTGGCGCCGGCAGATCACCGCGCAGGAGTTCTGTCACTTCATTTCCGGGCGCTGCACGTTCACCCCCGACGGTGGCGGCGAAACCCTGCAGATACAAGGTGGCGACGCACTGATGTTGCCGGCCAACACGCTCGGTATCTGGGATATCCAGGAAACCGTGCGCAAGAGCTACGTGCTGATTTTCTGATTGTTTTGATCCTTTGATTGCCTGCCAACAAAAAAGAAAACCCACACAGGAATCGATCCATGATCCGCAAGACCCTCGCTCTGGCACCGCTGATGCTCGCTGTTTCCCTTGCTCAGGCAGCGGAAACGGTCAAGGTTTACAACTGGTCCGACTACATCGCGCCGGACACCACCAAGAACTTCGAGAAAGAGACGGGCGTGGGTGTCACCTATGACGTCTACGACAGCAACGAAACCCTCGACGGCAAGTTGATGACCGGTAAATCCGGGTACGACGTGGTGTTCCCGTCCAACCACTTCATGGCCCGGCAGATTCAGGGCGGGGCACTGAAGAAACTCGACAAGAGCCAGTTACCGAACTGGAAAAACCTCAATCCGGTGCTGCTCAAAGCGCTGCAGACCAACGACCCGAACAACGAGCACGGCTTCCCGTACCTGTGGGGCAGCACCGGCATCGGCTACAACATCGCCAAAGTCAAAGCCGTGCTTGGCGACAATGCGCCGGTGGACTCCTGGGACCTGATCTTCAAGCCCGAGTACATGGAAAAGCTGCAGAAGTGTGGCGTAGCGATCCTAGACAACGGTCCGGAATTGCTGCCGGCGGCGCTCAATTACCTAGGCTTGCCGCACCACAGCAAAAATCCCGAGGACTATAAAAAAGCCGAAGCGCTGTTGCTGAAGGTGCGGCCGTACGTCAGCTACTTCCACTCGTCGAAATACACCAGTGACCTGGCCAACGGCGACATCTGCGTGGCGGTCGGCTTCTCTGGCGACATCCTGCAGGCCGAGAACCGTGCCAAAGAGGCGAAGAATGGCGTCGACATCGGCTACGCGATTCCCAAGGAAGGCGCGGCGATCTGGTTCGACATGGTCGCCATGCCGGCCGATGCGCCGGACGAGAAGGCCGGTTATGCGTTCATGAACTACCTGCTGCGCCCGGACGTGATGGCCGGCATCAGTAACTATGTGCACTACGCCAATGGTAACGAGCAGGCCGACAGCCTGATCGACCCGGCGATCAAGAACGACACCAAGGTTTATCCGAGCCCGGAGATGATGGGCAAGCTGTTTGCGCTGGAGGCGATGCCGTTGAACATTGACCGGATCCGCACGCGGGTGTGGAACAAGATTCGGACTGGTAGCTAATCACCCAGGCATACATAACTCCCTGTGGGAGCGAGCCTGCTCGCGAAAGCGGTCGGTCATTCAACATCAACGTTGTCTGGCCCGACGCCTTCGCGAGCAGGCTCGCTCCCACAATGTCTTTCAGCGTTTAACTGGTTGATATCAATACACTGGCATCGCACTAATAAAGTGCGGAAAAGTGAGACGCGCCTAACAAAAAACAACTTACTCATATTTAATATTTAAATAGAAAATCGTCAGACAATTAGGCGAAAGCCGCGCAACTAAAACATTCTTTCATCCCCGCACGCTTTGTTTACGGCAGTTTTGCGAAACAGCCCGATTTGATTTCAAAAAAATCCTTTACGGCAGATTTCAAATTGTGTCAGGTTTCTTACGCCTTCATTGGGCGAGTGATAGGACGATCTCGCCAGAGAGAGTCCTATCGGACAAAAACTGTTCCATTGCTAAACAAGGAAGTGTGTTTATGTCGAAAGTAAAAGCGAATGCTATTGATACCGCCGAACAGGCTTTTCAGCTGTCTGCCTTCAGCTCGGCGTATAACCAGATCAATAGCTTCAGCCATCAGTACGATCGTGGCGGCAACCTCACGGTCAATGGCAAGCCCTCCTACTCCGTCGACCAGGCCGCAACCCAGTTGCTGCGCGACGGTGCTGCCTACCAGGACAAGGATGGCAGCGGCAAGATCGAACTCACCTATACGTTCCTGACTTCGGCATCGTCCAGCACGATGTACAAGCACGGGATCACTGGGTTCAGTCAGTTCAGTGCGCAGCAACAAGCCCAGGCCAAGCTCGCCATGCAATCCTGGGCTGACGTGGCCAATGTGACCTTCACCGAGAAAGCCTCGGGCGGTGACGGCCACATGACCTTCGGTAACTACAGCGGTGGCCAGGATGGCGCTGCAGCGTTTGCTTATCTGCCAGGCACTGGCGCCGGTTATGACGGCACCTCGTGGTACCTGATCAACAGTGGCTACACGCAGAACAAGAATCCGGATCTGAACAACTACGGTCGTCAGACCCTGACTCACGAAATCGGCCACAGCCTGGGTCTCGCTCACCCTGGCGACTACAACGCCGGTAATGGCAACCCGACCTACAACGACGCTTCCTACGGGCAAGACACCCGCGGCTACAGCGTCATGAGCTACTGGAGCGAAAGCAACACCAATCAGAACTTCAGCAAGGGCGGTGTCGAAGCGTATTCGTCCGGCCCGCTGATGGACGATATCGCTGCTATCCAGAAGCTCTACGGTGCCAACACCACCACTCGTACCGGTGACACCACCTACGGCTTCAACTCCAACACCGGTCGCGATTTCCTCAGCGCTTCGTCGTCGAGTGACAAAGTGGTGTTCTCGGTGTGGGACGCGGGCGGCAAGGACACTCTGGACTTCTCGGGTTTCACCCAGAACCAGAAAATCAACCTCAATGACGCCTCGTTCTCCGACGTTGGCGGCCTGGTGGGCAACGTGTCCATCGCCAAGGGCGCGATCATCGAGAACGCCATTGGCGGTTCCGGCAGCGATCTGCTGATCGGCAACAGCGTGGCCAACGAACTCAAGGGCGGTGCCGGTAACGACATCCTCTGGGGTGGCGGTGGTGCTGACAAGCTGTGGGGCGGTGCCGGTTCAGACACGTTTGTGTTCGCTGCCAGCTCCGACTCCAAGCCAGGTGCCATCGATCAGATCCTCGATTTCGTCAGCGGTCTGGACAAAATCGACCTGACCGGCATCACCAACGGCGCCGGCCTGCACTTCGTCAGCAGCTTCACCGGTTCCGCCGGTGACGCGATTCTGACGTCGTCGGGCGGCAACAGCCTGCTGTCGGTGGACTTCTCCGGGCACGGCGTGGCTGATTTCCAGGTCAGCACCGTTGGCCAGGCAGCCACCAGCGACATCGTGGCGTGATGTAGCAGTGGAAAGCGGCGTGTGATGCGCCGCTTTCTTTGCTTGCATCGGGTTGGATGGTAAGCAACGCTACACGCTGGAGCGAATATTCCCATGATCAGTAAAGCTTTTACCTACAAGGTGGCGGCGTGGTTTTCGGCGGCGCTCATGATGATTTCAGGAGAAACCAGTATGGCAAGCAGCCTCAGACTCGAAGAACCCTCGGTATTTGCGGGGCAATGGCAAGCGACATTATCTACCCGGGATGATGATCGAGAAGCGCAAAAGCAGCAGGACAAGCCTTCGAATACTTGCCTGATCGACCTTGAATCCAATCAGACCTTGGGCAAAGGGGTCGACTGTCTCGGTGCTTGGCTTGAGCAAACGCCGATCGGTTGGTTTCCCGATCCGGACGGCCTGTCGATTACCGGCAAGGAAGGCTCAAGAATCCAGTTCTTCAGCCGACAACGTGATGGGCTTTATCTGGCTACTTTGAAGTCAGGTCTGGTGATTACGCTTGAGCGCGCAGCGCAATAGCCTTGACTATCCAGACCGCGACAAAGTTTTAATATAAAGCGCCACGCTATGGTTATAAGTAACGCTGAGTGGCAACTGCGCCGCATTTAATTGCTTGAGTTGTTATGAAAGTGTAAGCGGTAGACAAAAAATCAAGTTCCGACGTTGTGCGGTTAATTAATTCGAGTCTCGCCAACGAGTGGCGGGAGATATTTTCCAGGAATAATCAATGAAGATGGCGAAGGCCCCAGCCACCGCGCCCTTATTCAAGGCATTGGGTGACTATAAAAGTATCCTGATCAGCGTCGGTTGCTTTACTGCGCTGATTAACGTGCTGATGCTGGTGCCCTCCATCTATATGCTGCAGGTCTATGACCGGGTGCTGTCCTCGCAGAACGAGACCACCCTGGCAATGCTGTCGCTGATGGTCGTCGGTTTCTTCGCCTTTATCGGCCTGCTGGAAGTGGTGCGCAGCTTTATCGTGATCCGCATCGGCAGCCAGTTGGAGCGCCGCTTCAACCTGCGCGTTTACCAAGCCGCGTTTGAGCGCAACCTGTTCCAGGGCGAGGGCAACGCCGGGCAGTCGCTGGGCGATCTGACGCACATTCGCCAATTTGTCACCGGTCCTGCGCTGTTCGCGTTTTTCGATGCGCCGTGGTTCCCGGTCTATCTGTTCGTGATTTACCTGTTCAACGTCTGGCTCGGCGTGCTCGCCACGGCGGGGGCGTTGCTGCTGATCGGCCTGGCCTGCCTCAACGAATACATGACCAAAAAGCCGCTGGGCGAAGCCGCCGGTTATTCGCAAAAGTCCAGCCAGTTGGCCACCAGCCATTTGCATAACGCCGAAACCATTCAGGCGATGGGCATGCTCGGTTCCCTGCGCAAGCGCTGGTTCCAGGTGCACTCGCGGTTCCTCGGTCTGCAGAATCAGGCCAGTGACACCGGTGCGGTGATCAGTTCGCTGAGCAAAACCCTGCGCCTGTGCCTGCAATCGTTGGTGCTGGGCCTGGGCGCTTTGCTGGTGATCAAGGGCGACATGACCGCCGGGATGATGATCGCTGGTTCCATCCTGATGGGCCGCGTGCTCAGCCCGATCGACCAGTTGATCGCCGTATGGAAGCAGTGGAGCGGGGCGAAACTGGCCTACCGCCGTCTCGATGCCTTGCTGCAAGCGTTCCCGCCGAGTGACGACGCCATGGCGCTGCCGGCGCCGAAAGGCCAGATTACTTTCGAACAGGTCAGCGCCGGCCCACCGGGGCAACGCACGGCGACCCTGCAAATGGTCAATTTCAATCTGAATGCCGGTGAAGTGCTCGGCGTGCTCGGTGCATCCGGTTCCGGCAAATCGACGCTGGCCCGTGTGCTGGTCGGTGTCTGGCCAACCCTGGGCGGCACCGTGCGCCTCGATGGCGCGGATATTCATCGTTGGAACCGCGATGACCTTGGCCCGTACATCGGCTATCTGCCGCAAGACATCGAACTGTTCAGCGGCAGCATCGCCGAGAACATCGCCCGTTTCAGCGAAGCCGATCCGCAGAAAGTCGTGGCGGCTGCGCAGCAGGCGGGTGTGCACGAAATGATCCTGCGTCTGCCGCAAGGCTACGACACCCAACTGGGCGAGGACGGCAGCGGTTTGTCCGGCGGCCAGAAACAGCGTGTGGCACTGGCGCGGTCAATGTATGGCACGCCGAGTCTGGTGGTGCTGGATGAACCGAACTCCAACCTCGACACCGTCGGTGAAGCGGCATTGGCCAGCGCCATCGCTGCGCTGAAAGCCCAGGGCACCACGGTGGTGCTGGTGACGCACCGTTCTTCGGTGTTGGCCCAGGCTGACAAATTGCTGGTGCTCAATGACGGTCGTTTGCAGGCATTTGGCCCAAGTCAGGATGTGCTCAAGGCACTCTCAGGCCAGCAAGAACAACAACGGGAAAAAGCTGCGCAGGCACCGGGCGGGCTCAGCATGAGCCGACAGTATCAGCCCTCGACAAGGAATACGGGTGTATGAGCAGCGCCAGCATGAACACTGAAAACGAAGCGAGCATGGAACACGCCTACATCACCGAGCGCCCGGAACGCGATGCGAAGTTCTTCGCACGTATGGGCTGGATTCTGGCGATCGTTGGCGCCGGCAGTTTCTTCACTTGGGCGGCACTGGCGCCGCTGGATCAAGGCATCCCGGTGCAGGGCACGGTCGTCGTGTCGGGCAAACGCAAAGCCGTGCAGTCGATGAGCAGTGGCGTGGTCAGCCGGATCCTGGTGCGCGAAGGCGAGATCGTCAAGCAGGGCCAGCCGCTGTTCCGCCTCGATCAGACGCAAGTCGCCGCTGACGTGCAGTCGCTGCAAGCGCAATACCGCATGGCTTGGGCCAGCCTCGCGCGTTGGCAGGCCGAGCGCGACAACCTCAAGCAAGTGACCTTTCCGGCTGAGCTGAGCAATGATCCGGACCCGCGTCTGGCACTGGTACTGGAAGGTCAGCGGCAATTGTTCAGCAGCCGTCGCGAGGCGTACTACCGCGAGCAGGCCGGACTGCGCGCAAGCATCGAAGGCGCCACCGCGCAACTGGCCGGCATGCGTCGCGCCCGCACCGATCTCAATGCTCAGGCCGACTCGCTGCAACAGCAGTTGAGCAATCTGCAACCGCTCGCCGACAACGGCTACATCCCGCGCAACCGCTTGATGGAATACCAGCGTCAACTGTCGCAGGTGCAGCAGCAACTGGCAGAAAACACCGGTGAAAGCGGCCGGGTCGAGCAGGGCATCCTCGAATCGCGGCTGAAGCTGCAACAGCACGCCGAGGAATACCAGAAGGAAGTCCGCACGCAACTGGCCGACGCGCAGCTGAAAAGCGTGACCCTGTCGGAGCAACTGACTTCGGCCGGTTTCGACCTGCAACACAGCGAAATCATCGCCACTGCCGACGGCGTCGCGGTCAACCTCGGCGTGCACACCGAGGGCGCCGTGGTGCGTCAGGGTGAAACGTTGCTGGAGATCGTTCCGCAAGGCACCACGCTGGAAGTGGAAGGGCACTTGCCGATCAACCTGATCGACAAGGTTGGCGCGCACTTGCCGGTGGACATCCTGTTTACCGCGTTCAATCAGAGCAAAACCCCGCGTGTACCGGGTGAAGTCAGCCTGATTTCCGCCGACCAGATGGTCGATGAGAAAACCGGCGTGCCTTATTACGTGTTGCGCAGCAGCGTCAGCGATCAGGCCATGGAAAAACTCAACGGTCTGGTGATCAAGCCCGGCATGCCGGCAGAAATGTTCGTGCGTACGGGTGAGCGTTCACTGCTCAACTATCTGTTCAAACCGCTGCTTGACCGGGCCGGCTCTGCGCTGACCGAAGAATAAGGATGTTCGGCTGTATGAATAAGCTTTCCACGCTCGCAGCAGCATTCTTGCTGCTCGCGAGTCACTCGGCAGTGGCGGCCATGGGGCCGTTCGAGATCTACGAACAGGCGTTGCGCAATGACCCGGTGTTCCTCGGCGCGATCAAGGAGCGTGACGCCGGCCTGGAAAATCGCGCCATTGGCCGCGCCGGCCTGTTGCCGCGCATCGGCTACACCTACAACAAGGGGCGCAACTCGTCGAAAGCCACCTCCCTCGACGAGCGCGCGCGCAACCGTACTGACGACCGCAATTACAGCAGTTACGGCTCGGCGCTGACGTTGCAGCAACCGCTGCTCGACTACGAGGCCTATGCCGCCTATCGCAAAGGCGTCGCGCAGTCTCTGTTTGCCGATGAGAACTTTCGCGGCAAGAGCCAGGAGCTGTTGGTTCGCGTGCTGGATAACTACACCAAGGCACTGTTCGCGCAGGATCAGATCGACATCGCTCAGGCGAAGAAGAAGGCGTACGAGCAGCAGTTCCAGCAGAACGAACACATGTTCAAGCAGGGCGAGGGCACGCGTACCGACATTCTCGAGGCGGAGTCGCGCTATGAACTGGCGACCGCCGAGGAGATCGAGGCGCGCAATGAACAAGACGCGGCGCTGCGGGAACTGGGTGCGCTGGTGGGCACGCCAGCGGTGGACATTGGTGATCTGGCGCCGCTGGATCAGAACTTCCAGACCTTCGCGCTGATGCCGGCCAATTACGACACCTGGCACGAAATGGCGGTCAGCAATAACCCGAATCTGGCCTCGCAGCGTCAGGCCGTGGAAGTCGCGCGTTACGAAGTGGAGCGCAATCGCGCCGGGCATCTGCCGAAAATCAATGCCTACGCCTCGATGCGCCAGAACGAATCGGAAAGCGGCAACACTTACAACCAGCGCTACGAAACCAACACCATCGGTTTTGAAGTCAGCGTGCCGTTGTATGCCGGTGGCGGGGTGTCGGCTTCGACGCGTCAGGCCAGTCGCACCATGGAACAGGCCGAGTATGAACTTGACGGCAAGACGCGTGAAACGCTGATTGAACTGCGGCGGCAGTTCAGCGCTTGCCTGTCCGGGGTGAGCAAACTGCGCGCTTATCAGAAAGCGCTGAGCTCGGCGGAAGCGCTGGTGGTTTCGACCAAGCAGAGCATTCTCGGTGGTGAGCGTACCAACCTCGACGCGTTGAACGCCGAGCAGCAACTGTTTACCACCCGCCGCGATCTGGCGCAGGCGCGGTACGACTATCTGATGGCCTGGACCAAATTGCATTACTACGCCGGGACCTTGAACGAGCAGGATCTGGCGCGGGTGGATGAGGCTTTTGTGGTCGCTCACCAGCCCTCACCCTAACCCTCTCCCAGAGGGAGAGGGGACCGATCGGGGGATATTTTAGAAGTACGCCGACCTGATCGAGCGGCACCGAATCCATAATCGACCAGGTTTTTCAGGTCGATGCATGACGCAAGACACCTCGGTCAGCTTCCTGTTCTTTGGGAAGGATCTGCTTCACCGAATCCATAATCGACGCGGTTTTTCAGGTCGATGAATGACGCAAGACCCCGCGGTCAGCTCCCTCTCCTGGGGGAGAGGGCTGGGGTGAGGGGAACAGGCAACACCGCAAAACAACCTGCATAAAACAATAAAAGTGAGTGGTGAACATGGACGTACGCATCAAGCCGATTTCGGTCGGCACCCTGCTGCTTGTGATTTCTGCAACCCAGGCTCAGGCCCAGTACCTCGAAACCGGCCAACCCGGCGATCCCGCCAGTTGGCGCAGCGCTGAATTCCTCCGCGACTGGGGCTTGAGCCGCATGCAGGCCGAGCAAGCCTACGCCGCCGGCATCACCGGCCAAGGCGTGAAAATCGGCGCCCTAGACTCCGGTTTCGATGCCGCCCACCCGGAATTCGCTTCAGCCCGCTATCACCCGGTACAGGCCAGCGGCAGCTACATCGACGGCTCGCTGTTCAACGTCGACGGCACCCTCAACCCCAACAACGACTCCCACGGTACTCACGTCGTCGGCACCATGGGCGCCTCACGCGATGGCAGCGGCATGCACGGCGTCGCGTACAACGCGCAGATCTACGTCGGTAACACCAACAAGAACGACAGCTTCCTGTTTGGCCCCAATCCCGATCCACGCTATTTCAAAGCGGTATACGACGCCTTGGCCGATGCCGGCGTGCGCGCGATCAACAACAGCTGGGGCAGCCAGCCGCCGGATGTCAGCTACCGCACTCTTGCCGATCTGCACGCCGCGTACGCCCAGCACTGGAACAAAGGCACCTGGCTCGATGCCGCCGCCGATGTCTCCCGACGCGGTGTGATCAACGTGTTCAGCGCCGGCAACAGCGGCTATCCAAACGCCAGCGTGCGTTCCGCGTTGCCGTATTTTCAGCCGGATCTGGAAGGTCACTGGCTGGCGGTTTCCGGCCTCGATCAGAGCAATCAGCAAAAGTACAACCAGTGCGGCCTCGCCAAATACTGGTGCATCACCACGCCGGGAGCGAAGATTGACAGCACCATTCCCGGTGGCGGTTACGCGATCAAATCCGGCACCTCAATGTCGGCGCCGCATGCGACCGGCGCGCTGGCGCTGGTGATGGAACGCTACCCGTACATGAACAATCAGCAGGCCCTCGAAGTGCTGCTGACCACCGCCACGCAACTGGATGGCTCGGTCACCGATGCTCCGACTGAGCGAGTCGGTTGGGGCGTGGCCAATCTGAACCGGGCAATGCGCGGGCCGGGGCAATTGCTCGGTGCGTTTGATGCCAGCCTGGGGGCAGGGCAGCGCGATGTCTGGAGTAATGACATCTCTGACAAGGCGCTGATTCAGCGGCAGAGTGAAGACCTCGCCGAGCACAGTGCCTGGCAGCAAACCCTGCAGGACAAGGGCTGGCAGAACGGCGTTCCCGCAGGCGCCAGCCAACAGGATCAGACCGATTACGCCGTTGGCACTGCCCGTGATGCAGCGGCGGCGAGTCGGGTGTATCAAGGCAGCCTGATCAAGTCCGGCGGCGGGCAGCTGATTCTCACCGGCGCCAACACCTATCGCGGTGCAACCACGGTCAATGGCGGTTTGCTCACGGTCAACGGTTCGCTGACTTCCGCTGTGACGGTGAATGACAGCGGCACCCTCGGCGGTTCCGGGCGGATCGCCGCGCTGACCGCCAACAGCGGTGCTCGCGTGGCACCGGGCAACTCCATCGGTACCTTGAACGTGGCCGGTGACGTGACCTTCGCACCGGGTTCGACCTACGCCGTTGAATTGTCGCCGACCAGCAGCGACCGCATCGTTGCCGGCGGCACCGCCAACATCAGCGGCGCCACCGTCGGCCTGTCGCTGGAAAACAGCCCGACGCTGCTCAGCACCACCGAAGCGCAGAGCCTGCTCGGTCGCCAGTACGACATCCTGCAAGCGGCCGGCGGCATTCAGGGCCGGTTCGGCGCGGTGCTGCCGAATTATGTGTTTATTGGCGGTAGCCTCGACTACGCCGCCACCGGCATTCAGCTCGATATCGTACGTAATGCGACTACCTTCAGCAGCGTCGGGCAAACGCCAAACCAGCGTTCGGTGGCCGTTGCCGTCGAAGGCCTGGGCGCCGGCAATTCGGTCTACGAAAGCCTGTTGCGTTCACCAGACGCCGCTTCGGCGCAACAAGCGTTCCAGCAGTTGAGCGGCGAGATCTACCCGGCGTTGAGTTCGATGCTGGTCAATGACAGTCGCCAGTTGCGCGATGCGGTGGGCGAGCGTCTGCACGACACCAACGCCGCACAAAGCAACGGCTGGATCAAAGCCCTCGGCGCGTGGGGCAAGACCGATTCGAGCCATGACACGGCAGGCTACAACACTTCGATCGGCGGTCTGCTGGCCGGTGTCGACGGCGCGCTGGACGAGCAGACCCGCATCGGCCTGGTCACCGGTTACAGCGATAGCTCATTGAGCATGGGCTCGGGCACGCATTCCTCGGCCAAGGTCGACAGCTATCACTTGGGCGCATACGCCGGTCGTGAAATCGGCGCCTGGCGCTTGAGCACCGGCGCGGCCTACAGCTGGCATCGCGCCGATGTGAAGCGCGACCTGCAATACGGCGACGTCAGTGGCAAACAGAAAGCCAAAGTCGATGCGGCAACCACGCAAGTGTTCGGTGAGGCGGCTTACCGCTTGCACCTGCAACCACTGGCGCTGGAACCGTTCGCCAACCTCGCCTACGTGCATCTGGACACTGAAGGCTTGACCGAGAAGGGCGACGCGGCCGCGTTGAAAAGCTCCGGCGATCAACGTGACGCGGTGCTGAGCACCCTTGGCGTGCGGGCGATCAAGACCTTCAATCTTTCGCCTGCGCAATCACTCGACGTCAGCGGCCACCTCGGCTGGCAGCACAGCCTGAGCGACATTGACTCCGAACAGCATTTGCGCTTTGCCAGCGGCGGCACACCGTACGCGGTGGAGAGTTCAGCGCTGGTGCGTGATGCCGCGCTGGTCGGCGTACAGGCCAGCCTCGCGCTGAGCCGCGATGTACGGGTCAACCTGGATTACAACGGACAATTGGCCAATCGCGAAAAGCTTCATGGCGTTGGCTTGAGCCTGAACTGGCAGTTCTAACCCCACGCTCTGCGTCCGATCGTTCCCACGCTCTGCGTGGGAATGCCTCTAGGGACGCTCTGCGTCCAGTGACGCGGAGCGTCACGGGCTGCATTCCCACGCGGAGCGTGGGAACGATCAGTTGCTCTGTGTGGGAACGATCAGGATTTTTCGCAACATCACTAAGGAAGGTCGCTGGATGAATAACAACAATACCCCCGCGCAAACGGGTGGCCGCTTTGCCCTGAAAACCCTCACGCTCGCCGTGCTTTGTGCCATTGGCACAGCCCATGCCGCACCCTACGTGGAGAGCGGTCGCACGGGCGATCCGTCGAGTTGGCGCAGTGCCGAGTTTCAGGCCGATTGGGGCCTGGGCGCGATCGGTGCCGATCACGCCTACGCCGCCGGCTATACCGGCAAAGGCGTGAAACTGGGGATCTTCGACCAGCCGGTGTACGCCGCGCACCCGGAGTTTTCCGGCAGCAATAAAGTCGTCACCCTGGTCACCAGCGGGATCCGCGAATACACCGACCCGTACATCCCGGTCAAAGCCGGCGATGCGTTCCGCTACGACGGTTCGCCCTCGGTCGGCTCCGACGGAAAACTTGGCGCCCACGGCACCCACGTCGGCGGTATCGCCGCAGGCAGTCGCGACGGCGGGCCGATGCACGGCGTGGCGTTCGGTGCGCAGATCATCAGCGCCGACAACGGTGACCCGGGCCCGGAAGACGGCATCGTTCGCGGTAACGACGGCGCGGTGTACAAGGCCGGTTGGGATGCACTGATCGCCAGTGGCGCGCGGATCATCAACAACAGTTGGGGCATCGGCATCACCGACCGTTTCGACCTCGGTGGCCGCGATCCGGCGTACCCGCATTTCACCGTCAATGACGCGCAGTTGCAGTTCAACGAGATCCGCACACTGCTCGGCACAAAACCCGGCGGCGCCTACGACGGCGCGATTGCCGCCGCACGCAGCGGCATCGTGACGATCTTCGCCGCTGGCAACGACTACAACCTCAACAATCCGGACGCCATCGCCGGTCTCGGCTACTTCGTCCCGGACATCGCGCCGAACTGGATCACCGTTGCCGCGCTGCAGAAGAACCCGGATCTGGCCAGCGCCAACCCGTACATCATGAGTACGTTCTCTTCGCGCTGCGGCTACACCGCGAGTTTCTGCGTCTCGGCGCCGGGCACGAAAATCTTCAGCTCGATCATCGAAGGTACCAACGCCGACAACCTGACCACCGGCTACAAAAACTACAACGGCACCTCGATGGCCGCGCCACACGTGGCCGGCTCCATGGCGGTGCTGATGGAGCGCTTCCCGTACATGACCGGCGATCAAGTCGCCACGGTCTTGCGCACCACCGCCACCGACCTCGGCGCGCCGGGCATCGACGCCTTGTACGGCTGGGGCATGATCAACCTGCGCAAGGGCATCGACGGCCCGTCGATGTTCGTTACCGAGCAGGACATTCCGGCGGAATTCCGCATCGACGGCGCTTACGGCTCCGGCCAGTTTGTCGCGGATCTGCCGGGCATCGGCGCGATCATCGATCAAGGCAAACCGACCGAGCGCGTGTGCACCGACATCACTTGCGGCCTCGATACCTGGCGCAACGACATTTCCGGTCACGGCGGTTTGACCAAGCAAGGTCTCGGCACGCTGGTACTGACCGGCAACAACACTTACAGCGGCCCGACCCTGGTCAATCAGGGACGCCTGGCCATCAACGGTTCGCTGCAATCGGCGGTGACGGTGAATGACGGCGGTATCCTCGGCGGCAATGGCCACATCGGCGCGCTGTCGGTGAACAGCGGCGGTACGGTCGCGCCGGGTAATTCCATCGGCACCCTGAACGTGGCCGGTGACGTGACCTTTGCACCGGGTTCGACTTACGCGGTAGAGCTGTCGCCGACCAGCAGCGATCAGATTATCGCTACCGGCAAAGCCGTGATTGAAGGCGCCACAGTGAGCATGTCGCTGGAAAACAGCCCGACGCTGCTGAGCACCAACGAAGTGCAAAGCCTGCTCGGCACTCAGTACAACATCCTGCAAGCGGCGGGCGGCATTGAAGGGCGCTTCGGTCAGGTGTTGCCGGATTACGCCTTCCTTGGCGGCACGCTGGCGTACTCGGCCGATGGCATTCAGTTGGCAGTCGGGCGTAACGAGGCCTCGTTCGCCAGTGTTGGCCTAACGCCGAACCAGCGTGCGGTCGGTGCGGCAGCTGAGCGTTTGGGCGCTGGCAATGCGCTGTTCGAAACCCTGTTGCTGTCGCCGAATGCGGCGTCGGCGCAGCAAGCCTTCCAACAGTTGTCCGGCGAGATCCATCCGGCCATTGGCACGATGCTGATCAACGACAGCCGTTACCTGCGTGAAGCCGTGGGCGAGCGTCTGCGTGAGCGTGATCTGTTCAATGCCGGCGCACCGACTGATGATCGCAGCAACGCCTGGGTCAAGGTCTTGGGTTCGTGGGGCAAGAGCGATGGCGGGCATGACAATGCCGACTCCAACAGCTCCATCGGCGGCCTGCTGGCCGGTGTCGACGGCTTGATCGCTGAAGATACCCGTCTCGGTTTCGTTACCGGTTATAGCGACAGCTCGTTGAGCATGGGCAGCGGCACGCATTCGTCGGCGTCGGTCGACAGCTACCACTTGGGTGCGTACCTGGGGCATCAGATCGATGCACTGCGGCTGACCGTCGGTGGGGCTTACAGCTGGCACCGTGTCGACGTCAAACGTGACCTGCAGTTCGGGGACGTCAGCAGTAAACAAAAGACCAAGCACGATGCCGCAACCACTCAAGTGTTCACCGAGGCCGCTTATGATCTGGGCCTGCAACCGATGAACCTGGAGCCGTTCGCCAATCTGGCTTACGTGCACCTGAACACTGAAAGCTTCACCGAAAAGGGTGACGCGGCAGCGTTGAAGGGTGGTGAGGACAATCGTGATGTGGTGCTGTCGACCCTCGGCGTGCGCGCCAAGCGTTCGTTTGCCTTGTCGGATCAGCATCAACTTGAGCTGGGCGCAAGCCTGGGCTGGCAGCACAACCTGAACAACGTCGATGCCGACAGCCATCTGGCGTTTGCCAACGGCAACAGCGCGTTCACCGTGCAGGGCGTGTCGATGGATCGCGATGCGGCGGTGGTCGGCGTGCGGGCAGGTCTGGCGCTCAACCGCGATGTGCGGGTGAACCTGGATTACAACGGACTGATCGGCTCGAACGAGAAGGACCACGGTGTGGGCCTCACCCTCGACTGGCAGTTCTAAAGCGTACCGGCAGCTCTGCACAGAGCTGCCGGTTTTTGAAGGAAGAGAGAGCACAACATGGGACTGTTCGATTACAAGAATGCCGATGGCAAAGCGTTGTACAGCGACGCCATCGCACTGACGCTGTATGCCTATACGCCGACCGGCAAGCCGCTTCCGGCCACCGCTTGGACGCCGCTCACGGCGACGGCGCTGGGCTATCAGGGCAAGGTCGGGTCGCAAGGCACGTTCTTCGGCGAGAAGGACGGCTTCACCAGCGCCGAGGCCGAAGTGCTCGGCAAGTACGACGCCGCCGGCAAACTGATCGGCATCGGCGTCGCCTTTCGTGGTACTGGCGGGCTCGGTTACAGCGACACCTTCGGCGACTTGAAAAACAACCTGCTGGCCGCCATCGGGCCGTCGGATTACGCGAGCAACTACGCGAAAAACGCCTTCGACAATCTGCTCAAGGCTGTCGCCGCGTTCGCCATTGCCAACGGCATCGCCGCCAAGGACGTGCTGCTCAGCGGCCACAGCCTCGGCGGGCTCGGCGTCAACAGCGTGGCCGAGTTGAGCGCGAGCAACTGGGGCGGCTTCTTCAAGGACGCCAACTACATCACCTTCGCCTCGCCAACCCAGAGCAGCACTGGCAATAATGTGCTGAACATCGGTTTTGAAAACGACCCGGTGTTCCGCGTGCTCGATGGCACCACGTTCAGCAGCGCCTCAATGGGCAAGCACGACAAACCGCACGATTCGACCACCGACAACATCGTCAACTTCAACGACAACTACGCGTCCACCGCGCAGAACCTGGTGCCGTTCAGCATCGTCAATCCGCTGAACTGGTCGGCCCACAGCTCGCTGGGCTATGCCGATGGCTTGAATCGGGTCATCGATTCGACGTTCTACAACCTGACGCATAAAGACTCGACGGTCATCGTCTCCAATCTGGAAGAAGCATCCCGGGGCAAGACTTGGGTCGAGGATCTCGGCCGCAGTGGCGAGCCGCACACCGGCAGCACCTTCATCATCGGCACGCAGAGCAACGACTGGCTCAAGGGTGGCGCGGGTAACGACTTCCTCGAAGGCCTGGGCGGCGATGACCGTTTTCGTGATGACGGCGGCTACAACATCCTGCTCGGTGGCCAGGGCCACAACACCTTTGAACTGCAGAAACCGCTGCAGAACTTCAGCTTCGCCAACGACGGTGACGGCACGCTTTACGTGCGCGACGCTTACGGTGGCATCAGCATGACCCGCGACATCGGCGCGCTGGTGAGCAAGGAGTCGGGTTCGTGGTGGGGCAGCAAGGAAATCACCTGGGGCGTCACGGCTAAGGGTTTGACCAATGGCAACGAGCTGACCCAGTACAACCACTCGCTCAGCGGCGATGGCTACGGCAATGCGCTGCACGCCACGGCCGACGGTGACTGGCTGTTCGGCCTCGGTGGCGATGACAAGTTGATCAGCGACAAGGGCCATGTGACCTTCGTCGGTGGCGCCGGTAACGACGTGATGAGCGCAGTGGGTGGCAACAACACCTTCCTGTTCAGCGGCGCGTTCGGTTTCGATGCCATTAACGGTTATCAGGGCAGCGACAAACTGGTGTTCATGGGCGTTGAAGGCGCGGGGCAGGGCTACGACTACAAGCAGCACGCGTCGCAGACCGGCAGCGATACCGTGCTGAAGATTGGCGACTATGCCGTGACCCTGATCGGGGTGGGAGTGGCTAACCTGTCGGACTCGGCGTTCGTGTTCGCCTAAAAACCTGTAGGAGTGAGCCTGCTCGCGATAGCGGTGTGTCAGACGAAGAAATGCAAACTGACACACCGCTATCGCGAGCAGGCGAAGGCCTACATTAAAAGCTATTCGTAGTTTCTGAAATGCTCCGGGGCGTCCCCGAGGGGCGCCCTGGCTGTGAGCTATCTCTAACAATTCCAACAAGAGAGAGGCAATGGCAATGGGTGTGTATGACTACAAGAACTTCGGCACAGCCGATTCCAAGGCGTTGTTCAGCGATGCCATGGCGATCACGCTGTATTCCTATCACAACCTCGATAACGGCTTTGCCGCCGGTTATCAGCACAACGGTTTCGGCCTCGGCCTGCCCGCCACGCTGGTCACGGCACTGCTCGGTGGCACCGATTCCCAAGGGGTGATTCCTGGCATTCCGTGGAACCCCGACTCGGAAAAACTCGCCCTCGACGCCGTGAAACAGGCCGGCTGGACGCCGATCACGGCCTCGCAACTGGGCTACGACGGCAAGACCGACGCGCGGGGAACCTTCTTCGGCGAGAAGGCCGGTTACACCACCGCCCAAGTGGAAATCCTCGGCAAGTACGACGCCCAGGGCCATCTCACCGAACTCGGCATTGCCTTTCGCGGCACCAGTGGTCCGCGGGAAAACCTGATCCTCGACTCGATTGGCGACGTGATCAACGACCTGCTCGCCGCCTTCGGCCCCAAGGATTACGCCAAGAACTACGTCGGCGAAGCCTTCGGCAATCTGCTCAATGATGTGGTGGCATTCGCCAAGGCCAACGGCCTCAGCGGCAAGGACGTGCTGGTCAGCGGCCACAGCCTCGGCGGCCTGGCGGTCAACAGCATGGCCGATTTGAGTGGCGCCAAGTGGGGCGGTTTCTTTGCCGATTCCAACTACATCGCCTACGCCTCGCCCACCCAGAGCAGCACGGACAAAGTGCTCAACGTCGGCTACGAAAACGACCCGGTGTTCCGCGCCCTCGACGGCTCGACTTTCACCGTCGCGTCGGTCGGCGTGCACGATGCGCCGAAAGAGTCGGCCACCGACAACATCGTCAGTTTCAACGATCATTACGCCTCGACCGCGTGGAATCTGCTGCCGTACTCGATCCTCAACATTCCCACCTGGATCTCGCACTTGCCGACCGCGTATGGCGACGGCATGAACCGGGTGATCGACTCAAAATTCTACGACCTCACCAGCCGCGACTCGACGATCATCGTCGCCAACCTGTCCGACCCAGCGCGGGCCAACACCTGGGTGCAGGACCTCAACCGCAACGCCGAAACCCACAAGGGCAGCACGTTCATCATCGGTAGCGACGCCAATGACCTGATCCAGGGCGGCAGCGGCAACGATTATCTGGAGGGTCGCGCCGGCAACGACACCTTCCGCGACGGCGGTGGCTACAACGTCATCCTGGGCGGGCAGGGCAGCAACACCCTCGATCTGCAAAGCGCGGTGAAGAACTTCGACTTCGCCAATGACGGTGCCGGCAATCTCTACGTGCGCGACGCCAACGGCGGGATCAGCATCACCCGCGACATCGGCAGCATTGTCACCAAGGAACCGGGGTTTCTCTGGGGCCTGTTCAAGGACGATGTGACCCACAGCGTTACGGCCAGCGGTTTGAAGGTCGGCAACAATGTCACTGCGTACGAATCCAGCGTCAAAGGCACCGCTGGCGCCGACACGCTGAAGGCGCATTCGGGTGGCGATTGGTTGTTCGGGCTGGACGGTAACGATCACCTGATCGGTGGCACAGGCAATGACGTGTTTGTTGGCGGTGCTGGTAATGACCTGATGGAGTCGGGGGGCGGGGCGGATACGTTCTTGTTCAACGGTGCGTTTGGGCAGGATCGAGTGGTCGGTTACACGTCGAATGACAAACTGGTGTTTCTTGGCGTGCAAGGTGTGTTGCCGACCGAGGACTTCCGTGCCCATGCAGCCACTGTCGGACAGGATACGGTGCTGACGTTTGGTAACGATTCGGTGACGTTGGTGGGAGTATCGCTGAACAGCCTGAGTGCTGACGGTGTTGTGATCGCCTGAGGTTGATGGGGTGCCGGTAAGGGCCCTTTCGCGAGCAAGCTCGCTCCCACACTGGATCTGTGTCGTTTGCAAATCCCCTGTGGGAGCGAGCTTGCTCGCGAAGAACGATAACTCGGTTTCAAAAGTGACTCGATGGCCACGACCTGACTCAAACCCCTGCGAAAACAGGAAATGCGGCCTAAAGCCAGCACGTGCACACACGTTCTATAGCTAGCCGCCATTGAGTACAGGAGATTCAAACGTGAAAGGTTTCAAGGGGTATATCGGGTTCATCGCACTGGCGCTGTGTTCGGCCAATGTCTGGGCCGATCTGCCTCAAAGTTCGATTCTGAGCCGTTACGGCATCACCACCGACCAACTGCCGAGTCCGCCGAAAACCGAGGCGGTCGAGCCGGTTGAAGAGAAAAGCCGCTTTCAGATTCAGCCCGAACAACCGTTCGTGACCCTGCGCCTGGGTGACGGCAAGCAGCCGCAAACCACCGGCAATCTGAGCATTGACCGCATGGCGCAGCAGGATCTGGACCGCTGCCGGCGTTTGCAGGGTGAAGTGGTCAAGCGCGGGGGCACGTACATGCCTTGCGACGGCAGCATTCCGGGCATGCCGACCTTCGAATAATACTCAGCTTATGATCGTTCCCACGCTCTGCGTGGGAATGCCTCAACGGACGCTCCGCGTTCGGCTCTGGATGGGACGCGGAGCGTCCCTGGCTGCATTCCCACGCAGAGCGTGGGAACGAGCGAATCTAGTCTTCTTCGCGAACCGTGGCGACCTCGTCAGCACGAACCTTCACCTTGGACCCGGAAATATCTTCGAACTCATAGAAGCCATCCTTGGTTTTGGTTTTCGGCATGTCCTTGGTCAGATACTGGGTGCCGTTCTGCAGAGTGACCACCGTCGGGGTCGAGCAACCGGCCAGTGCCAGCGCGGCAACGACGGCGAAAGGGATGCCCAGTGACTTGATTTTCATACCCACCTCTAAATCCTCATTCGATGTGATGCCGAGCATTGTCGGCCTTCTAACGCGGTTGGTGCTATCTCCGTGAGAAAAGTTCGATAGCCCGGCGAAAAAATGCCATTGATCATTTTCCGTTTGCACCGGGCGGGGCACAGCTGTTATCTGTACGCATAACCAGTACTCGCTCGCCATGGCCCCAGAATTCCCGTGACTGCCAATCCCCTCGACGACCCGTTCTATTACCTTAACAACTTCCGGCAAGTGCTTGATTGGCTTGAGCTTCGCTATGCCGATGTGATGAACGAAACGGAGCACGCGTTCATCCGCGACTTCAAGGCCTTGCCGCGCGCGACTCAGGGTTTGCTGGTGCGGATGGTCATGCGCAAGGGCGTGCATTTTCGCGCCGGCAAACTCAATTACGCTGAAATCGGTGACATCGCTGCGGCCGCGCAACCCTTGCTGGAGCGTGGCTGGATCGATGAACACGCGCCGCTGGCCCTCGCCGAGTTGTTTGACGTGTTGCTCAAAGCCGAGCTTGTGCAGGCCTTCGGCGCCACCATCGAACAGCCCAAGGGGCGCAAGGATGACTGGCTGCCGCTGCTGGCCGAGCAGTTCAGCGAATTGCGCTGCCTGCGCGACTGGGCGCCACTGCTCGATGACCGGCTGTTCAGCCTGACCATCATGGACCTGTGCGACCGCTTGCGGCTGATGTTCTTCGGCAACCTGTATCAGGACTGGTCGGAATTCGTCCTCGCCGATCTGGGCATCTTCACCTATGAAAAAGTCGAGTTCTGCGCCGACTCGCGGGGCCTGCGCAGCCGCGAAGACGTCGACGCCTGTCTGTTCCTGCACCACTGCCAAATGCGTTTCGAGGCCGGCGAGCCGCTGCAAACCATTGTCGAGCAGGTGAGTGCGTTGCACTTCGACAACCCGTGGCTGCAACGCCGGCGTGGCAAGGTGTTGTTCCAGATCGGCCAGTATTGCGAGCGCATCGGCGAGTTTGCCCTGGCCCTGAGCATTTACCGCGACTGCGCCTATCCCGGCGCCCGCTTGCGCATGATTCGCGTGCTGGAGCGCAGCGGCGAATACCCGTTGGCGCTGGAGCTCGCGACGCTGGCGGAGCAGGCGCCGGAAAGCGCCGCCGAGCAGCAGGGCCTGCAACGGATATTGCCAAGGGTGCGGCGCAAACTCGGTGGCCCGCCGCTCAAGCGCGCAACGGCGAAACCGGTCGAGCGTCTGGATCTGCAGTTACTGCGCAGCGATCCTGCGTTGTCCGTGGAGTTTTACGTGCAGGCGCATCTGCACGATGACGATGGCCCGGTGCATTACGTGGAAAACAGCCTGATCAACTCGTTGTTCGGCCTGTTGTGCTGGCCGGCGATCTTCGCGCCGTTGCCCGGGGCGTTCTTTCACCCGTTCCAGCGTGGCCCGGTGGATCTGCTCAACGAAGACTTTCAGCAACGCCGCGCCGAGCTGTTTCAAACGTGCCTGAGCGAACTCGACGACGGTCGCTATGCGGCGACGATCCGCGAACGCTTCTTCGCCAAGTGGGGCATACAGTCGCCGTTCGTGTTCTGGGGCGCCTTGAATGAGCAACTGCTGGAACAGGCATTGGCCTGTCTGCCGGCCGAACACCTCAAACACTGGTTCAACCGTTTGCTGCTCGACATCAAGGCCAACCGTGCTGGCATGCCTGACCTGATCCAGTTCTGGCCGCAGCACAAAACCTACCGAATGATTGAAGTGAAAGGCCCCGGCGATCGCCTGCAGGACAATCAACTGCGCTGGCTGGAGTTCTGCCATCAACACCAGATGCCGGTGGCGGTGTGTTACGTGCAATGGGCGGAGCAGAGCGCTTGAGCTACAACATTGCCGTGCGCGCACTGTGCGAGTTCACCGCCAAGACCGGCGACCTCGATCTGCGCTTCACCCCGTCACCGACGGCGCTGGAAGGCATCGCCGGCCACCGCACCGTGGCTTCGCGACGCAGCGAAAAATACCAAAGCGAAGTGGCGCTGGAAGGCGAGTTCCGGCAATTGAAGGTCAAGGGCAGGGCGGACGGCTACGACCCGGCGCAAACCTGTCTGGAAGAAGTCAAAACCTACCGGGGCGACCTGAGCAAGCAACCGGCCAACCACCGCCAGTTGCACTGGGCGCAGGCGAAGATCTACGGCTGGTTGATGTGCTGCAAACTCGAACTGGAACAGATCAATCTGGCGCTGGTGTATTTCGATATCGTCAGCGAGAAAGAGACGTGTCTGGTCGAGGCGTTCAGTGCTGATGCGTTGCAAGCGTTTTTCGAACAGCAATGCACGCTGTTCCTGCAATGGGCCGAACAGGAGATGGCCCATCGCGAGGCGCGCAATCTGGCGGCGCAACAACTGGCGTTTCCCCATGCCGATTTTCGTCCCGGTCAGCGGCATTTGGCCGAGTCGGTGTTCAAGGCTGTCAGCACCGGCCGCTGCCTGATGGCCCAGGCGCCGACCGGCATCGGCAAAACCCTTGGCACGCTGTTCCCGATGCTCAAGGCTCTTGCGCCGCAGCAACTGGACAAGGTGTTCTTCCTCACCGCCAAGACACCGGGGCGCAAACTGGCGCTGGATGCCAGTCAGGTGTTGTTCGACCAATCGCCAGCCTTGCCCCTGCGGGTGTTGGAAATGGTTGCCCGCGACAAGGCCTGCGAACACCCGGACAAAGCCTGCCACGGCGAATCCTGTCCGTTGGCCCAGGGCTTTTATGATCGCCTGCCGGCCGCGCGGGAAGCGGCCAGTCGAATCCGCCTGCTCGATCAAGCGGCCATTCGCGAGGTCGCCGCGCAACACGCGGTGTGCCCGTATTACCTCAGTCAGGAGATGGCCCGTTGGGTCGACGTGGTGATCGCCGACTACAACTATTACTTCGACTTCAGCGCCATGCTCTTCGGTCTCGCCCAGCTCAACCAATGGAAAGTCGCAGTGTTGGCGGACGAGGCGCATAACCTCGTCGAACGGGGCCGGCAGATGTACAGCGCCAGTCTTGATCAGTTCACTCTGGGCAGCGTGCGCAAAACCGCGCCCGCCGCGCTGAAAAACTCCCTGCAACGGATCAACCGTGAATGGAACGCGCTGCATGCGCCGCAACTGGCGGCCTATCAGGCGTACGACAAGGCGCCGGAAAAACTCCTGCAAGCGATTTCGCTGTGTTGCGCCGCGATTGGCGATTACCTCAATGACCATCCGCAATGCCTCGACAGCGCCTTGCAGAATTTCTACTTCGACTTGCTGCAGTTCGCCCGGGTGGCGGAGCTGTATGATGAGCATTACCTGTTCGACATCAGCAAGCGCGACCTCGACCGCAAAAAGCCGCTGTCGCAATTGTGCCTGCGCAATGTGGTGCCGGCCGCGTTCATCGGCCCGCGTCTGAAAGCGGCGCGCAGCAGCGTGCTGTTCTCTGCCACCCTCAGCCCGCGCCACTATTACGCCGATTTGCTCGGCACGCCCGCCGACACCGTGTGGATCGACGTCGAATCGCCATTTTGCGCCGAGCAGTTGCAGGTGCAGATCGTCAGCCGCATTTCGACACGCTTCAATCATCGTCAGGCTTCGCTGGAGCCGATCGTCGAATTGATCGCGCGGCAGTTCAGCGAGCGTCCGGGCAACTATCTGGCGTTTTTCAGCAGCTTCGATTACCTGCAACAAGTGGCGTCGTTACTCGCCGAGCGCCATCCGCACATCACCCTCTGGCAGCAATCGCGGGGGATGCTCGAAGGCGCACGGCAGGCTTTCCTCGATCAGTTCACCGCGCACAGCCAAGGCATCGGCTTTGCCGTGTTGGGCGGTGCGTTCGGCGAAGGCATCGATTTGCCCGGTGCGCGGCTGATCGGCGCGTTCATTGCGACGCTGGGGCTGGCGCAGTTCAATCCGGTCAACGAACAGCTCAAACACCGCATGGCGGCGATCTTCGGTGCCGGTTACGACTACACCTATCTGTACCCCGGCGTGCAGAAAGTGGTGCAGGCCGCCGGGCGAGTCATCCGTACCCGCGAGGATCGCGGCGTAGTGATGCTGATTGACGATCGCTTTGCCGAGAGCCGGATCAAACAGCTGCTGCCGCGTTGGTGGGCAATCAATCATGAGTCGGCCGCTTCCCAATTCGCCGGATTGCCGCATACTTCCGATCATGACAATGGCTGGTGAGTGTGATGAGCGAGAAAAACAAGACCGCGGCGATCGAAGAGATGCGTTTTCGTCTGCTGATCGATGCGGTGGTCGACTATGCGATCTACATGATCGATCCCGACGGCATCATCACCAGTTGGAACTCCGGCGCCAAACGCTTCAAGGGCTACGAAGAAGCGGAAATCCTCGGCGAGCATTTCTCGCGTTTCTATACCGCTGACGACCGCGCCGCCGGCCTGCCGCAACGGGCGCTCGATACCGCGATCCGTGAAGGGCGCTTCGAAGGCGAGGGCTGGCGGGTGCGCAAGGACGGCACCAATTTCTGGTCGCACGTGGTGATCGATCCGATCATTGATCCCAGCGGCAAGTTGCTCGGTTTCGCCAAGATCACCCGCGACCTGACCGACCGCAAAATGGCCGAGGAAACTCTCAAGCAAAGCGAACAGCAATTCCGTTTGCTGGTGCAGGGCGTCACCGACTATGCGATCTACATGCTCAGCCCCGAAGGCCGGGTCAGCAACTGGAACCAGGGCGCCCAGCGCATCAAGGGTTATCTGCCGGAAGAAATCATCGGTCAGCATTTTTCGATCTTCTATACCCCCGAAGACCGCGAACTCGGCGAACCGCAACGGGCGCTGGAAATCGCCACCCGCGAGGGCCGCTTCGAAAACAAGAGCTGGCGCATGCGCAAGGACGGCACGCGGTTTCTCGCTCACGTGGTAGTCGATGCGATTCGTGGCGACACCGGCACGTTGCTCGGTTTTGCCAAGATCACCCGCGATATCACCGAGACCCACCAGGCACAGCAAGCGCTGGAGAAAACCCGGGAAGCGCTGTTCCAGGCGCAGAAGATGCAGGCCATCGGGCAACTCAGCGGCGGCATCGCCCATGACTTCAATAACCTTTTGACGGTGATTCTCGGCAATCTGGAGATCGTGCAAAAACGCATGGGCGACGATGCGAAAGTCAGCCGCCTGCTGGAAAACGCCACCCAAGGTGCATTGCGTGGTGTGTCACTGACCCAGCGCATGCTGGCCTTTGCCCGCCGTCAGGAATTGAAAACCGAGTCGGTGGATATTGCGCAACTGGTTCAGGGCATCACCGGGTTGCTGCGCAGTTCGCTGGGGCCGGGCATTCGCATCGATACGCGGTTTCCTGCAGATCTGGAGCCGGTGCTGGCGGACACCAATCAGCTGGAACTGGCCTTGCTCAACCTGGCAACCAACGCCCGCGACGCCATGCCCGACGGTGGCGCGGTGAGCATCACCGCTGAACCGCAAGTGGTGCTCGAACTGGGGCATTCTGATCTGCCGGCGGGGCGTTACGTCTGCCTCAGTGTGATCGATACCGGGGAGGGCATGGATGAGCACACGCTGGCGTCGGCCAGAGATCCGTTTTTCACCACCAAAGGGTTGGGCAAGGGCACCGGGCTGGGCTTGTCGATGGTCCACGGCTTCATGGAGCAACTGGGCGGGCGTTTCGTCCTCAAGAGCGAAAAGGCCCAAGGCACCACGGCTGAACTGTGGATTCCGGTGGCCGTCGAGGGCACGACCAGCAAGCCGCTGCATCCGCCCGCCGAGCCAGTGACGGTGCCACGACTCAGCGTACTGGTGGTGGATGACGACTCGCTGGTGTTGACCAGCACCAGCCTGCTGCTTGAAGACCTTGGCCATCGCGTGGTCAGTGCGACGTCCGGTGCGCAGGCGCTGGCGTTGTTTGATCAGGGCGAGGTCATCGACCTGATGATTACCGACATGGCCATGCCGCAGATGAGTGGCGCGCAACTGGCCCATGCGGTGCGTGTGCTGAAACCGGATCTGCCGATTATCCTGGCCACCGGTTACGCCGAACGTCTGGAGGGTTTTGCCGCGCAACTGCCACGGCTGCCCAAGCCGTTCACGCAGATGAATCTGGTGGCAATCATTGCTCAATCGATGAAGTGAGGCGCCGGTCAATCCGGCTGAACTTGCGCGCCAACGGGGACTTCTAAACGTTTCCCCCCACTCCTGGAGCGTGCATCTTTTGTCTCGCATACTGACTGAGCCCACCGCTGAAGAAACCCTGACCGAACATGACGCCAAGATGTTCGGCTCACCCAAGGAACGGCTGGATTTCTATCGCCGGGAGATCCAGTACGAAACCAGCATCCTCGCCAACCGCACCGATGCCTATCTGGCGGCGCAGTCGTTTCTGGTGATTGCCTTTGCCTCGTGCATGGCCAATCTCAACCCGGAGTGGGGCAAGTTGTTCACGCTGGTGGTGCCGCCGTTTCTGGCGCTGCTCGGGTTGCTCAGCTCGCTGAATGCCTGGCCGGGGATTCGCGCGGCGTACGACATCATCGATCACTGGCATTTCAAGCAGAGCCACTTGCTGCACAGCGAGCCGCTGATGGGCTTGGCGTATGACGAATCGCCGTTGTTCAGTGAGATGGAGTCGAGCCACAAGGGGTATAGAAAGTCGCTGCTGTTTTCGGTACGCACGCCGTGGATCTTTGCGACGTTCTGGGTGTTGTTGGGGAGTTATGCGGTGTTTATTCAGGTGACCAATCCGGGGGGGTGATTGGTCTTCACGCAAAAGCCCGGTTCTTTTAGCCGGGCTTTTTCATTCGCGTGGATTTTGTGTTGCCATTCAGATCGATCCCCCTCACCCCAGCCCTCTCCCCCAAGGGGGGCGAGGGGGAAGGGAGCAGATCTTCGTGCAGTTCAAAATCTGCGTTCGACTCGGTATCTCAGTCAAAGTCTGCGATCGACTCGGTATCTCAGGTCGGCGTATCCCGACCATTCAACTCGGTCAGTTCCCTCTCCCTCCGGGAGAGGGCTAGGGTGAGGGGCTGTCAGGGTTCACTCGGAAGATAGCCGATCTTTGCGCTGGTCAAAATCTGCGTTCAACCCGGCATCTCAGGTCGGCGTACCTCAACCATTCACCGCGGTCGGTTCCCTCTCCCTCCGGGAGAGGGCTAGGGTGGGTAAAGACCGGGTACATCCTTTACGTTTGAGACCGGG